>JANLSB010000058.1:0-3977 GCA_031362125.1 Lysobacterales bacterium
CCGGCCAGTTCGTCAACTTCTCCAGCGCCACCCGCGATGGCAAACAGATCGTCGTCCAGGTCTACAGCGACACCAACCCGGGCGAGCTGTATCTGTTCGACCGGGCCACGAACCAGGCGCGGTTCCTCATGCAGCAACGCAAATGGATCGATGGCAATCGCATGGCCAGCGTGAAACCGATCGCGCTGACCACCCGCGACGGCCTGAAGATCCGCGGTTATCTCACCATTCCGAACGGCAGCGACGGCAAGCATCTGCCGATGATCGTCAACGTGCACGGCGGCCCGATGGGTCCGCGCGACGACTGGGGCTTCAACTGGGAAAGCCAGCTGTTCGCCAGCCGTGGCTATGCGGTGCTGCAGATCAACTACCGCGGCTCCGGCGGCTTCGGCAAAGGCTTTCAGGACATGGGCTACGGCGCATGGGCGACCGGCATCATGAACGACATCGTCGATGCCACGAAATGGACCATCGACCAGGGCTATGCGGACAAGGGCCGCGTGTGCATCTATGGCGGCAGTTTCGGCGGCTACGCGTCGATGATGGCGCCGGCCCGCGAACAGGGCCTGTTCAAATGCGCGTTCGGCTATGTGGGTGCGTACGACGCCGAAATCCAGATGACCAAGAGCGATACCAGCCGGTCTGAGAGCGGACGGATGTACATGCAGCGCGCGCTGGGCAAGACCAAGTCCGAACGCGATGCGATGTCGCCGGTGAACCATGCCGCGGACATCAAGATCCCGGTGTATCTCGCCGCCGGTGCGCGCGACCCGCGCTGCCCGCCGGAGAACACCGAAGCGATGAACAAGGCACTGATCGCCGCCGGCAACACACCCGAAGGCATGATGATCATGCCCGGCGAGATGCACGGCTATTACAAGGATGAGAACAAGCTCAAGCTGTACACCGAAATGCTGAACTTCTTCGCGCGGCATATCGGCGGCAAGCCTGCTGGCGGCGCGACACCAGCCGCATCGGCAAGCGCACCTTGAGTTCACCGGAATAGCTGCCGCATAAAAAAACGGGCCGCAGATCGGCCCGTTTTCTTGTCTGGATGACGGCAGCATTCCTGCGCGGATCAGGCGATCCGCTGCAGCACCAATCCGACCATGTACGCGCAATAGGTGCCGAGCGCGTAGCCGAGCACCGCCAGCAGCACGCCGACCGGCGCCAGCGACGGATGGAACGCGCTGGCGACCACCGGCGCCGATGCAGCGCCGCCGATGTTGGCCTGCGAACCCACCGCCATGAAGAACAGCGGCGCGCGAATCAGTTTGGCCATGCCGATCATCAGCAGACCGTGCACGGAGATCCAGATCAGGCCCAGCGCGAACAGCCAGGGGCGGTCGAGCAAGGCGCCGAGATCCATCTGCATGCCGATGGTGGCGACCAGTATGTAGAGCATGAGCGTGCCGATCTTCGATGCGCCGGCGCCTTCCAGCGTGCGTGCGCGGCTGAAGCTCAGCAGCAGTCCGAACGTGGTGGCGAGTACGGTGATCCAGAAGAAGCGAGCGGTGAGGCTGTAATCCTGCAGCCGCCATTCCGCGGGCAGGGTCTTGATCCAGGCGACCAGCGGATCGGTGATGGCGTGCGCCAGCCCGGTGGCGCCGAGGCCCAGCGCGAGGATCAGCATCAGATCGGTCAGCGACGGGTTGCGAGTGTGTTCGGCCTGATAGGCCTCGATGCGCTGCTTCACAGCCTCGATCGCGGACGTATCGGCGCCGGTCCAGCGGTCGAACGCCACGTGACGCGCGGCGAGAAACAACAGCACCGCCATCCAGACATTCGCGACCAGCACATCCACCGCGACGAACTGCCCGAACAGGGTGGCGTCGACCGCGAACACTTCCTTCATCGCCGCCTGGTTGGCGCCGCCGCCGATCCACGAACCCGCGACGGTGGTCATGCCGCGCCAGGTATCGCCTGCGACGGTCTCGGGATGGATGACCTGCAGCGCCAACAGCGAGACCACCGCGCCGAGCATGACCCCGAAGGTTCCGGTCAGGAACATCACCAGGGCTTTGGGGCCGAGACGGATGATCGCCTTGAAATCGATCGCCACGCACAGTAGTACCAGCGCAGTCGGCAGCAGATAATCTCGCGCCATCGGATACAGACCGGACACTTTGCCGTTGATGACCCCCAAGGAGTTGAGGATCGACGGCAGGAAATAGCACAGCAGCAGCGCCGGCACGACGCCGTAGAACTTTTTCCACACGCCGGACTCGCGCGAGGAGGTCCAGAACACAAGACCGAGGATGACGACCAGGATGCCGAGAACCACGGCATCGTTGGTGATCATCGGCGGCGGGCCGGCGGGGGCGGTATCGGCTGCGAGCATCGGTTGTCGTCCAGGGATCGTAAGGGATGTCGAACATGCCCGATCATCGCCGGGCATGCATGTGAGTCGTTGTTTCGTATGCGGCGCAGGACACCTCAGGCCCGCGCCGCAGCCACATTACTGACCGATGTGCTTCTTCAGCCAACCGTTGACGGTGTCGTGCCATTGCACGCTGTTCTGCGGCTTGAGCACCCAGTGATTCTCGTCGGGGAAGTACAGGAACTGCGAGTCGATACCGCGGCGCTGCAGCGCTGAGAACACGCCGATGCCCTGCTCGACCGGAATGCGGAAGTCCTGCTGACCGTGGATCACCAGCATCGGCGTCTTCCACTTCGATACGTGATTCACCGGATTGAACTGCTCGTAGTTCTTCGGCACCGCGTACGGCGTGCCCCCCTGCTCCCATTCGGTGAACCAGAGTTCCTCGGTGGCGTAACCCATCATCCGCTGGTCGAACACGCCGTCGTGACTGACCAGACACTTGAACGGCGCATTGCCCTGCTTGTCGAACCAGTTGCCGGCGAGCCAGTTGACCATGAAGCCGCCATAGCTGGCGCCGAGCGCGCAGGCGCGGTTGCTGTCGAGGAAGCCGTATTTCTTCTGCGCCGCCGCCCAACCTTTCTGCAGATCTTCCAGCGGGCGGTCGCCCCAGTGCTGGCTGATCGAATCGGTGAACTTCTGGCCGTAGCCGGTGGAGCCGTGGAAATCGATCATCACCACCGCATAGCCCTGGCCGGCGTAGGTCTGCGGGTTCCAGCGATAGCTCCAGCCGTCGCCGAAACTGCCCTGCGGGCCACCGTGGATCAGGAAGGCCACCGGGTACTTTTTCCCTTCCTCGTAGTTCCACGGCTTGACCACGTAGGCGTGAACGGTTTCATTGTTCCAACCCGGAAACTTGAACTGTTCGTACGCACCGAAGCGCACATCCGGCAACATCTTTCCTGCGCTGGGGGTGATCGCGCGCGGCGGTGCCTTGCCGTCGGCGGTGGTGGCGTAGATCACGTCGCCGCTGTTCATCGAATTCGCGGACACGATCAGCGTGTCGCTCGCGAGTTCGAATGCAGACACCGAGCCATCCTTGAAGATCGACTTCACCTCACCGCTGTCGACGGACACCGCGAACAGCGGATGGCGGCCGAGTTCCTGCGCGGTGGTGTAGATCGATCTGCCGTCGGCGGACAGGGTGATGCCGTCGGCGGACGCATCCCACTTCGGCGCGAGATCGCGGGTGCTGCCGGTCGCCAGATCCATCGCCATCAGCGCGAAGCGGTCGGCCTCGAAGCCCGGACGCTTCATCGCGCGGTAGTACAGGGTCTTGCCGTCGGTGGAGAACACCGGGCCGGTGTCCCAGGCCTTGTTGGCGGCGGTGAGATTGCGCGCGCTGCCGCTGCCGTCGGCGGCGACGAGGTAGAGATCGAAGTTGGTGCTGGTGGGCTCGGTGCGGTCTGCCTTGCGCGCGGACAGCACGAACGAATTACCGTCCGGCGACCATGCGAATTCGCCGGTGTCGCCGAAGGGCTTGGACGGCACGTCGCCGATCACGTCGGCGCCGATCAGCGTTGCGGC
Organism: Lysobacterales bacterium; assembly: GCA_031362125.1. Taxonomy (GTDB): domain Bacteria; phylum Pseudomonadota; class Gammaproteobacteria; order Xanthomonadales; family Xanthomonadaceae; genus Lysobacter_I. The sequence goes on from JANLSB010000058.1 coordinate 3,908, forward strand.
CTTCAGTGGTTTTTCCTTGCCCTGCGGCAGGGTCGCGGCGAACACGCGGTTGAGGCGGCCGTCGGCCCAG
>JANLSB010000063.1:0-4292 GCA_031362125.1 Lysobacterales bacterium
GCCAACATGAAAACCCACGCCAAGCGCGACGGTAGCGACTGGGTCATCAACGGCTCGAAGATGTGGATCACCAACGGCAACCTCGCCGATGTCGCGATCGTCTGGGCGATGACCGACGACGGCATCCAGGGGTTCCTGATCGAAAAGGACATGCCGGGCTTCACTGCCCAGGAAATCAAGCACAAGATGAGCCTGCGCGCCTCGGTCACCAGCGCGCTGTTCTTCGACAACGTGCGCGTGCCCGACAGCAGCCGCCTGCCGAACGTGAAGGGCCTCAAGGGTCCGCTCGGCTGCCTCACACAAGCCCGTTACGGCATCACCTGGGGTCCGATCGGTGCCGCCATTGCCTGCCTCGATGAAGCGCTGAAGTACAGCAAAGACCGGATCCTGTTCGACCGTCCGCTGGCCGCCAACCAGGCCGTGCAGCTCAAGCTTGCCGACATGGCCCGCCGCATCACCATGGCGCAGTTGCTGTCGTTGCAGCTCGGTCGCCTCAAGGACGCCGGCAAGATGCAGCCGACCCAGGTCAGTCTGGCGAAGTGGAACAATGTGCGCATGGCGATCGACATCGCCCGCGAAGCCCGCGACGTGCTCGGTGGCGCCGGCATCACCACCGAACACTGCCCGATCCGCCACGCGCTGAATCTCGAATCGGTCATCACCTACGAAGGCACCGAGACGGTGCATCAGCTGGTGGTCGGCCGTGAGCTGACCGGCATCAACGCGTTCTGATCGGCGCGATAGACGGACTCGATAACCCATGACGCAGTCTCCGGTGCTCGAAACCGAACGCCTGATCCTGCGCCTGCCGCGGATCGATGACTTCGAGCGCTATGCCGAATTCTTCGCACATGAGTCTTCGCGGATCATCGGTGGCCCGCACGCGCGAGGCGACGCTTGGCGTCGATTCCTGCAGATGCCGGGCGCATGGGCTTTGCAGGGGTTTGCGATGTTTTCGGTGATCGAAAAAAGCAGTGAGCGGTGGCTCGGCCAGGCCGGTCCATGGCGCCCCGAGGGTTGGCCAGGCACAGAAGTGGGTTATTCCTTCCATCAGGATGCGCATGGCAAGGGCTATTGCACCGAGGCCTGCATTGCGGCGATCGATTGGGCGTTCGACATACTCGGCTGGACCGAGGTGATCCACTGTATTGCTCCGGAAAACATTGCGTCGCAGAAGGTTGCGCAGCGTCTGGGTTCGCGCAACCGCGGGCCCGGCAGGCTGCCGCCGCCGCTGGAAGTGCACGCGATCGACATCTGGGGCCAGACCCGCGAGGAATGGCGCGCGTGGCGCGTCGAGGCGAAACGATGATCACTTTGTACGGCATGTCCAGCTCGGGCAACTGCTACAAGCTGCAGTTGCTGATGGCGCAGCTCGGGCGCGAATACGCATGGGAAGAGATCGACATCACCAATGGCGAGAATCTTTCGCCTGAATTCCTGGCGATGAACGACCGTGGCAAGGTGCCGGTGCTCAAGCTCGATAATGGCCGCACGATGTCCGAGTCGAATGCGATTCTCAATTATCTGGCGCAGGGCACGCTTCTGTTGCCCGATGACGCGTGGGAACGCGCGAAGACGCTGCAATGGATGTTCTTCGAGCAGTACAGCCACGAGCCCTATATCGCGGTGTCGCGTTTCATCCACAAGTTTCTGCCGCCGGAGCACCCGCGGCGCGCCACCCTCGACGCGCTGAAAGCTTCAGGCAACGAAGCGCTGGCGGCGATGGAGCGACATCTGCATCGCATGCCGTGGTTCGGTGGCGGGGACTACACCATTGCCGACATCACGCTGTTTGCGTACACGCATGTCGCCGAGGACGGTGGTTTCGACCTCGGCGCCTATCCGCATGTCGAACGTTGGATCAAGCGCGTGCAGGCGCAGCCCGGTTTCGTGCGGATGCGCGACGCGCAGGCCGGCTGACTACCACACCACCAGCACCGGCCTTCGTGCGCGAGGGCGGGGGAGACGCACATGTTCGCCGCCGTACCCAATCCGATCCCCGCCCGCATGAAGGGCCTGAATCGCGCCGAGATCTGCGACGTGAACTTCCAGGAGTTCGTGCGCGGCTGGAACGGCAGCGTGCAGGCGAAGCCGGCACCGCACGAAAGCATCCTCGACGGCAGCGCGCTCGATGCGCAGGGCTTCCGCCAACTGTTCGAATCGCAGCTGATCAGCCGTCATCTCGATCTGATGGCCCGCGTACTGCGGGTGCAGAACAAGGTCTTCTACACCATCGGCAGCAGCGGTCACGAAGGCAATGCGATGGTCGCGCGACTGACCCGGCACACCGACCCGGCGTTCCTGCACTATCGCTCCGGCGGCTTCATGGCCGAGCGCTTCCGCAAGATTCCAGGCATGGATCCGGTGATGGATTCGGCGCTCTCGTTCGCGGCCAGCGCCGAGGATCCGGCCAGCGGCGGCCGTCACAAAGTGTGGGGCAGCAAACCGCTGTGGGTGCTGCCGCAGACTTCGACGATCGCCTCGCATCTGCCCAAGGCCTTCGGTACTGCGGTCGCGATCGATCACGCCCGCCGTATCGGCCATGCGTTGCCGATTCCCGACGACAGCATTGCGATCTGTTCGTTCGGCGACGCGTCCAGCAACCATGCCACCGCGCAGACCGCGTTCAACGCGGCGGCGTGGACGGCGTACCAGAAACTCCCGGCGCCGGTGTTGTATGTGTGCGAGGACAACGGCATCGGTATCTCGGTGAAGACGCCGGACGGCTGGGTGGCGCGCAATTTCCGCAGCCGGCCGGACCTCGATTACTTCTACGCCGATGGCCTCGATCTGGCCGCCGGTTACGGCCAGGTGCAGGCAGCTGTCGAACACTGCCGCAGCACCCGTCGCCCGACGTTCCTGCACCTGCGCACCATGCGGATCATGGGCCACGCGGGCACCGACTTCGAAATCGAGTGGCGCAACATCGAAGAGCTGTGCGCTGTCGAAGCGTCGGATCCGCTGCTGCGCAGCGCCGGTATCGCGCTCGAATCCGGCGCGATGTCGAAAGACGAAATTCTCGCGCTGTACGAAGCAACGCGCGTGAAGTGTTTTGCCGCTGCCGAGGATGCCGACAGCCGTCCGCGCCTGACCACGCTGGAAGACGTGATGCGTCCGTTGGCGCCGTACACGCCGGACAAGGTCAAGGCCGAAGCCGTGCGCGTCGATTACGCCGAAAAACGCATCGCCGCGTTCGGAGGCGAGGCGAAACTGCCTGAGAAACAGCCGGCGAAGCATCTGGCGATCCAGATCAATCAGGCGCTGCACGATCTGTTCTGCAAGTATCCCGAGAGCCTCCTGTTCGGCGAGGACGTGGCGCAGAAAGGCGGCGTCTACACCGTCACCAAAGGTCTGCACAAAGCCTTCGGCAACAAACGCGTGTTCAACACGCTGCTGGACGAAACCATCATCCTCGGTCTCGCCCAGGGCTACGCGAATATGGGCATGCTGCCGCTGCCGGAAATCCAGTACCTCGCGTATTTTCACAACGCCTGCGACCAGATCCGCGGCGAGGCGGCCAGCCTGCAGTTTTTCAGCAACGGCCAGTATCGCAACCCGATGGTGATGCGCATCGCTTCGCTCGGCTACCAGCGCGGGTTCGGCGGGCATTTCCACAACGACAACTCGATCACCGCAATGCGCGATATTCCAGGTTTGATCGTCGGCTGTCCGTCGCGCGGCGACGACGCCGCAACGATGCTGCGCACGATGATGGCGTTGGCGAAAGTGGACGGTCGCGTCTGCGCGCTGCTCGAACCGATCGCGCTGTATATGGCCAAGGATCTGTATGAAGCAGGCGACGGTTTGTGGCTGACCGACTATCCAGCGCCAGACCAGGCGATGACCCTCGGTGAAGGCAGAGTCTATGGAGAAGGCGACGATCTTGTCATCTTCAGTTTCGGCAACGGCGTGCCGATGAGTCTGCGCGCTGCACGTACGATCGAGGCCAAGCATGGCTGGAAGGCCCGGGTGGTCGATCTGCGCTGGCTCGCTCCGCTTAACGACGCCTTCATCCAGGCGCAGGCGGCTGGGGCCAAGCGGATCATTGTTGTGGATGAGGGCCGCCGCAGCGCAGGCGTAGGCGAGGGCGTCATCACCGCGTTGGTCGAGGGTGGGCTTTTACATGGCCCGCATGGAGAGATTCCGCTGCGCCGGGTGGTCGGCGCCGACACCTTCACCCCGCTGGCTGGAGCGGCGTTCCTGGTGATTCCGGGCGAAGGTGACATCGTCGCTGCGGCGAATGCGTTCGACGGGTGAGCGGCAGACCTGGATCGTCGCGTGCCATGCCGCAG
>JANLSB010000065.1:0-1603 GCA_031362125.1 Lysobacterales bacterium
GCGTCGCGCCCTACGGCTTTACGGTCTCTGCGGGCGCACTGCCGGCCGGTTTGACCCTGACCAGCGGTGGTGTGCTCAGCGGCACGCCGACCGCGGGCGGCACCTTCAACTTCACGGTCACCGCAACCGACAGCAGCGGCGCGCCGGGTCCGTTCGCGGGTACTCAGGCGTACACGCTGGTCATCGCCCCGCCGACCATCTCGCTGCCGGCCACTACCCTCGCTGGCGGCACACTCGGTGCGCCGTATTCGGCAGCGATCACCCCGGCGTCGGGCGGCACTTCGCCCTACGCCTATGCCGTGACTGCCGGCGCATTGCCGGGCGGCCTGACGCTCAACATCGCGACCGGCGCCATCACCGGTACGCCCAGCGCGCTGGGCACCTTCAACTTCAGCATCACCGCGACCGATAGCAGCACCGGCACCGGCCCGTACACCGCGACCCGCGCCTACAGCATCGTTGTCATCGCGGTGCCGCCGACGGCCAGCAACTCGTCGTTGACCGTCGCCTACAACGCGCCGGCCACCAATGTGCCGCTGACCCTGGGCGGCGGTGCGCCAACCTCGCTCGCGATCGGCACCGCGCCTCTGCACGGCACCGCCATCGTCACCGGTCTCACCATCACCTATCAGCCGACCGCCGGTTACGCCGGTCCTGACAGCTTCACCTACACCGCGACCAACAGCGGCGGCACATCCGCGCCGGCTACGGTGACGATCACGGTGAACGACCCGGTCATCACCATCACCCCCAGCGGCGGCTTCGCGGCCACCGTCGGCACGCCGTACACCCAGACTTTCACCTTCAACGGTGGTGCGCAGCCGTGGAGCGGCTTCCAGGTCACCAACCTGCCGGCCGGTCTGTCGGCCACCGCAAGCACCCCCAACAGCGTGACCATCACCGGCACGCCGACCCAGGCGGGCAGCTTCAATCTCAATGTCTCGGCGACCGACAGCAGTACCGGCAACGGCCCTTACACGGTCGGTCAGGCGTTCACGCTGACCGTCGCCGCGCCGACGTTGGCGCTGGCACCTGCTGCGACCACGTTCAACGCGCCTTACGGCGCCGCGTACTCGCAGAGCTTTACCGCCAGCGGCGGTATCGGCCCGTACACCTATGTCCGGACCGGCACCCTGCCACCGGGCGTGAGCTTCAGCGGCAACACTGTGTCGGGTACTCCGACTGGGCCGGGTAGCTTCAGCTTCACGATTGCCGCGACAGATACCGGTTCGACCGGCACCGGTTCGCCGTTCACCGTCGCCCAGAGCTATACGATCAATGTCGCCGCGCCGACCATCGTGGTGAACCCGGCCACGCTGCCGAACCCGGCTGCGGGCGTTGCCTACAGCCAGACGCTCACCCCGACTGGCGGCGTGGCGCCGTATGTCCTCGCCGTGACCAGCGGTAGCCTGCCTTCGGGCATCACCCTCAGCACCGGCGGCGCGCTCTCGGGCACGTCGAACCAAGTCGGTACGTACAACGTCACCGTCACTGCGACCGACGCCTTCGGCCAGACCGGCAGCCGTGCCTACACGCTGACCATCGCCGCGCCGACGCTGACGCTCACCCCGGCGGCAGGCACGCTGACGGCCACCTATGGCGC
>JANLSB010000067.1:0-2041 GCA_031362125.1 Lysobacterales bacterium
CCGCCATAGGCCATTACTGTACCCAACCCTGGAAAACCGATGCGGATATCGAATCGATAACAATCCTCGACGATCCGCTTGCCCGCATCGACCTGGGGCAGCATCCAGGCTGGCAGCGTCAAACCGAACAGACGATATCGCATCGGGCGCCAACGCCATCCGCCGTCGACGAAATCCACATCCAGCTTCAATTCCAGCGGGCCGGCGCGTTCGATCCAGTATCCGGACGGCCATTGCCCGTGCGGTTGAAACAATGATACGAGCTCGCGCCCATCGTTGAACCGCCGCGCCCAATGCAGGCCCTGCGCGTCGTGATGGATACGGACCATCAGCGTGTGCGGGCCAACCCAAGGGTCGATCCCGAGGCGCCTCAACGCGAACCTGCCGAGCAGACCGCCAAGGCCATGCCCGGTCTCGAACTCGACCGGGCCCTTCAACACGCCACCGTCGCGATGCAGCGCCTGCAGCCGCGGATGCAGATCCGCGAACGCCGTGCCGAACCAGGCTTCGACCACATGCGGTGCGGCGTCGATGCCGTTCACGCCGCCAGCGATCTCGCCTGCAGCGCGGACACTTCGTGCGCCGTCGCGAATCTGCCCTTGTCATCGCGCACCACCTGCGCCAGCGCGCAGCCCGGGTCGTGGGTAAAGAACAGATGTACGTTGCGGGCCAGTTTGTCTTCGAGGAATTCGCGCTTCTCGTCGATCAACAGTTCCGGATTGCGGTCATAGCCCATCGTGATCGGCACATGCACCCACGGTCGGCCGGGGATGAGGTCGGCACAGAACACCACGCCGCCATGATCTTCGCCATGCACATGTTCAGGGCCCACGATCTCTGCGAGCATCAGCCCCGGCGTATGTCCATCGCTGTAGTGGAATCGCACCGTGTCGCCGAGCGCCCGCGAGTGGATGCTGTCGACGATCTCCAGCCGGCCGCTGGCTTCGAGCAATGCCGGCAGTTCCGGAATGAAACTGGCGCGGTCGCGCGGATGCGGGTCGCGCGCGCGGTCCCAACATGCCGCGCTGACCAGGAAGGTCGCATTCGGGAACAGCAACGCCGGTGCATGTCCTTCCCGCCACTGCGCGAGCAGGCCGCCGGCATGGTCGAAATGCAGATGCGACAGCACCACGATGTCGATGTCCTCGTGCGTGAACCCGGCGGCGGCGAGCGAATCGAGCATCACGTGACGGTCTTCGACTACGCCGTAACGCTCGCGCATCTTCGGCTCGAAGAACGCGCCGATACCGGTTTCGAACAGCACGGTCTTGCCGTTGAGTGGGCTGGCGAGCAGCGCGCGACAGGCCAGCGGCACGCGGTTCTGCTCATCAGGCGGCAGCCAGCGCGACCACACCGCGCGCGGCGCGTTGCCGAACATCGCGCCGCCATCGAGTTTCTGCGAATTGCCGAGGATGGACCAGAGTTTCATGAGAGTTCTCCTTGCGATGTCGACGCGGTCTGGCCGCGCTCCACGATATATTGATGTTCGATGCAGGCTTCTTCCTTGACGAACACATCGGCGGTGCCGATCTCCCGGAACCCCGCCGCCACCAGCATGCGCCTGCAGGACGTGTTGCGCGCGTCGGCGTTGGCACGGACGCGGGTCATCGCGGCATCGTTGAACAGCAGGGCGAGCCCCGCGCGCATTGCGCTGCGGCCGAGCCCCCTGCCCTGCACAGCCGGCGTGATGGTGATCCCGAGCTCAGCCTCGGTGCGATCGTGGGACAGCCACACGCCAAGGTCGCCCAGAAGCGCGTCGGTGGCGACATCCGCGATCGCGAGCTGGAGCCAATGCCCGGCGGCGGAACCGGCAGAATCAGGATGGATATTCGCGCTCCGCTCGCGCAGGAACGCACGCGCCTTCACCTCGTCCATCGGCCACCAGCCCTGATAGCGCGCGACCGATGGGTCGCTGCGATACCCGAGAAACACGGAGAGATCGTCCTCGCGCAGGGTACGGAGGCGGATGTCGCCAACACAGAACGGCAGCCGTGCGGAAATGCTCACGGCCTGTCGGCGGACATCATCCGGCCGCGGTGCA
>JANLSB010000177.1:0-1657 GCA_031362125.1 Lysobacterales bacterium
GGGTGAAGCGAAGTCCAGGTAGTCGATGGGCGTCTGGTCGACCAGCGTGGTGTCGCGCACCGGGTCCATGCGGGTGGTGATCGCCCAGACCACGTCTGGCCAGTGGCGGATGTCGACGTCGTCGTCGGTGTCGACGATGAACTTGGTGTACATGAACTGGCGCAGGAAGCTCCACAGCCCGAACATCACCCGCTTGGCGTGGCCGGGGTAGGCCTTCTTGATGGAGATCACCGCCATCCGGTAGCTGCAGCCTTCGGGCGGCAGATAGAAATCGGCAATCTCCGGAAACTGCTTCTGAAGGATCGGCACGAAGACTTCGTTCAAGGCCAGGCCGAGCACTGCGGGCTCGTCGGGCGGCTTGCCGGTGTAAGTGGAGTGGTAGATGGCATCGCTGCGCCTCGTCAGCCGCGACAAGCGGAACACCGGGAACCAGTCCTGTTCGTTGTAGTAGCCCGTGTGGTCCCCGAACGGGCCTTCGAGCGCATGCAGAAAACCGCCCTGCTCGCGCAGCGGTACGCCGTGCGGGGACCGACCCGTGAAGCCCGGCTCGGCGACCGGAATATGGCCCTCGAGCACGATCTCCGCACTCGCCGGCACCTGCAGCATGAGCGAGTCCTCGCCAACTTCGGTGTCCACCAGCTCCGTTCGGCTGCCACGCAGCAGACCGGCGAACTGGTACTCCGAAAGCGTGTCCGGCACCGGCGTCACCGCACCGAGGATCGTCGCCGGGTCTGCGCCCAGTGCCACCGCAATCGGGAACGGCTGACCAGGCTTGGCGCGCGCGAACTCGCGGAAGTCGAGCGCACCGCCCCGGTGGGCCAGCCAGCGCATGATCACCTCGCGGGGGCCGATCACCTGCTGACGGTAGATGCCCAGGTTCTGGCGCAGGCGCGGCGCCGCGACGCTCTGCGGGCCCCGGGTGATGACGAGACCCCAGGTGATCAGCGGGCCGGCGTCGCCTGGCCAGCAGGTCTGTACCGGTAGGTGGCCCAGATCGATCTCGTCGCCTTGCTGCACCACCTGCTGACACGGTGCGCTGCGCAGCACCGCCGGCTTCATGTCCCACACCGCCTTGGCCATCTGCACCAGCTTGCCGGCGTCTTTCAAGCCCTTCAGCGGCTCGGGCTCCTTCAAGCGCGCCAGCAGGCGGCCCACGTCTCGAAGCTCTTCGACGGAGTCGGCACCCATCCCTAGAGCGACGCGCCGCGGTGTGCCGAAAAGGTTGATCAGGCACGGCATGGCGAATCCTTTAGGTCGCTCGCAAAGCAGCGCAGGGCCGCCTTCTCGCAACAAACGGTCGCCAACAGCCGTCATTTCAAGGTTTGGCGAGATGCTTTGGTCGAGCCGCCGCAGCTCGCCCAAACGCTCCAACTGGCCGATGAAGTCGCGAAGGTCTCGGTATTTCATCAGCAAAAAGAATTTGTGTTGAGGTTTATATGCTTGACCGGGTATGAAGCGGTTCCTAGAATCGCGGCGCTCCCGAGACTCAAGGGTTAACCCGGAAATGCCGCCCCGGTGCGGCGCCTTTGGCCAACCTGGCCCCTGGCTGATATTTTTTGCTGTGCCTTCTGCTGCGCCGGGCCTGGGTCTGGCGCGCAGCACAGCGCAGAGTGTAAACAGATGCCAAGCATCCTGAAATTGCGCGTGGTCTGTCGCG
>JANLSB010000179.1:0-4329 GCA_031362125.1 Lysobacterales bacterium
AGCCCCGAACTTGCGGACAAGAATCGCTTCCGATTGCCTCAATGCGATATGGGCTCTGCGCGGATCGGATCTGCCCTGCTCCCAGGTTTTGGCCATCGTCAACCATGCGCGTCCGGTTTCGGCATGCGACGGGCCCAGCACGTTGATGCTGTCCATCAGCGCGACGGCTGCCAGACGCTGTCCACCTTTCACATCGCCTTTGCCTGCAAGAATCAACGCCAGGGTTTCCCGTACCTGATTCAGCACAACAAGACTGCCGGCGTCGACATTGACAAGCGCTTCGCGCAGATCCTGCTCCGCCTCATCGACACGACCGAGGTGCGCCAGCACGGTCGCGCGTTGGCGCAGCAGCGACGCCAGCCTCGAACGCGCAAACACACCGATATGTCTCGCAGTGCCCAGGGCTTCGTCCAGGATCGGAAGCGCGCTCTTTGCGTCATCTGCCAGCCAAAGGGACCGCGCCAGCTGGAATTGAAGCTCGGTGCGGACCATATCGTCTTCCACCCCGTCCAGCTGCGGCAGGATCGCCAGGCCCTCCCTCGCCAGCCGTTGGGCATCGGCCATCCTCGCACCCTTGTTGAATACATTCGCCAGCGCGGCGTCGTTGCGCGCCGTCTGCAGCGGATCGTCGCCTCCCATCCCCTTGGATTCGATCAACAACCGTTCGGCCCGGGCGTAGTCCGAACGCGTCTGATACGCGTGCGCCAGCGTGGTGAGGCCGCGGGCGAGGAAGACCGGTCGGTCGTCACCGGCCACGGATCGCAAGCGTCGCTCGGCATCGTCCAGCAGCGTCTGCGTGTTGGCCGGCGCGCTGCCAAGCGCATTGAGCGTCGCCTCGACGATGGAGTCCTCGAACAGATGACTCAAGGCCTCGGTGTTTTCAGCTTCGAGGCGGGCGCGTTGCTGCTGCTGCCATGCCATCAAGCCCGCCGTCATCGACCCAATCGCCACCACCGCGATGGCGGCGACAGCGACGGCATTTCGGCGCAGGAAACGAATCGAGTGATACAGCCAGCTGCCGCGCGCGGCTTCTACCGGCCGGTGCTCCAGCCATGCCCGCAGATCGGCACGCAGATCCGCGACGGAAGGATAGCGTTCGACTGGATCGTCGTGAACGCAACGCATCGCGATCTGATCCAGATCGCCACGCAACGCACACGAAAGCGAACGCATGTCACGCAGACTGCGCGCATGTGCCGTAACGAAAGCGGCGCGCATCGCCAGCACACTCGGCGCAACGACCGCAGTGGAAGGCGGCGGCGATAGCGGCAGCAACGATCGCTGGGCGCGCGGCCACGCATCGCACAGCAGCCGGTACAGGACAACCCCAAGCGCATACACGTCGATGGCGACGCTCGGCGGAGCGCCTTCGAACACTTCGTTGGCGGCATAGGCGGAACTGACGCCGATCCTGATGTAACCACAGTCTCCGCTCTGACTGAGCACCGCAGAGAGTCCAAAATCCAGCAACTTCACCTTCCCATCGTCGGTGACCAACAGATTCGATGGCTTGATGTCCTGATGCAGCACGCCATGCGCATGCGCATAACTGATCGCATCGCAGGCATCGACCAGCAGCCTCACCCTGGCACGCAAATTCACGCTTCTCGTATCGCACCATTGATCGATCGCATCACCATGCACGCGCTGCATCGCCAACCAGGGCTGGCCGTCGTCAGTGATGCCGGCATCGTGCAGGGCGACAATCGATGGATGTTCCAGTTTCGCGAGATGGCTGCGTTCTTTGGCGAATGCCTGCTGCAGCGTCGGCGACATGATCTCGGCGCGAATCGTCTTCAGTGCGACTTCGCGCTCGTAAAATCCATCCGCACGACGCGCCGCGTAGATCACGCCCATCCCACCCAGTCCGATGATGCCGTCCACACACCAGGGACCGATACGTGTGCCGATGGGCCAGATCTGATCGTGGGCCTGATTCGGATGCATCGATCCGTGGCGACCAACGCCGGTCTCGGCAGCGATCCATTCCAGCGGCGACGCAAACGAGTGGGTCTGCTCGTCGGCAACAAGCAGACGCATCAGCGCTGCGCATAGCTCGGCGTCCTGATGTTGAAGATCGACGAGCGCCTTCGACAGCTCGGTATGCGGCATCTCCGCATATCGATCGAAAAGGGCAAGCGCCTTCGCGGCAGTTCCTTTCATGTTCATCGGCAACGTCGGCTCTGCTGTTAAGGCACGCTCGCGGCGTGCAGTGTTGTCGATACGACCTTGTCTTCAATTGCTTCCTGCTTCGATCCCGTTGCGCCCTCCGAGGTCTGCTGACGCATTCGGAAACCCCGCTAGATCCCTCCCGCCACCACTGGCTGATCACTCAACTGCGCCAGCAGAAACGCGCGCGCTTTGCGCCAGTCGCGCCTCAGCGTGCGCTCGGTGACACCCAATGCAGCAGCGATCTCCGCTTCCTCCAGCCCGCCGAAGTACCGCATCTCCACCAATGCCCCCAAACGCGCATCCAGCGCCTCCAACTGGGTCAATGCCGCATCCATCGCGATGATCTCCGCGAGATCCTCATCACGCCCGACATCCATGCCATCGTCCAGAGACAGCACTTGCAGCCCGCCCGCACGTTTTTCAGCCATCTCCTTGCGGATCTCGTCCACCAGAACGAAGCGCATCGCGCGGGCGACCATCGCAACGAAATGCCTGCGATTCTCGGCGTTGAACTTGGCATTGGCCAATCTGAGCCAGCCTTCGCTGACCAGCGATGTCGCCGAGACGCGGCCGAGCGTTATCTGCCGGATCTGCGATCGCGCGATGCGATGCAAATCGTCATAGAGCGCTGCATAGATCCGTCCCCACGCATCGTTGTTCCCCGCTTGCGCGCTCACCAACAGCCGGGTAATCGATTCCGCCGACTCTGGCACGTGGGTGTCCGGAAGGGTCATGCCTCGTCTTCGTGCCTCGTGTTGATGCCGGGAACCCGTCGCTGATTGCAGAGCTTGCGGCGAATCTTCCAAAGCTCCTCCCCAAGTGTACGCAAAGCGCCGCCATGCCGAACAGGCCGGCCGCTCGCCGTCCTGTCGGTTCTCTCATTCGGCGAGGATGTCCGCGGGGGCTGCAGTTCTCGAGCCCGGTGCGCACCCAATGCGAGTCTGTTGAGCTTCGTCTGCGTTGATAGAGCGGCCTTCACGCGGCTGAACCATAGCGCGAACGATTCGGCGGCATGAAGACCGCTCCACCAGAACAGAAGCCCGGCCAGTGCAAGAAATGCCAGTCTGACCTGATCGACCGGCATTGGGCGCACGTTCGGGCCCGGACACTGCGCACCGCGATGCAGCGCGCTGTATCCCAGATCAAGACAATGAAAGCCGGTAGTTGACGTACTGTATGCCATACAGTACAGTGCGCCACATGGCTGACATAGACGCGTACGGAAAACTGGAACTCGAGCTACGACGCGGGGTGCTGGTATTGGCCACGCTCTCGCAACTGCGCACCCCACGCTACGGCTACGAACTGCGACAGGCGCTGGTGGACAAGGGCATGCCGATCGAAGAAGGCACGCTGTATCCGCTGCTCCGCCGCCTGGAAACCCAGGGCGTGCTCGCAAGCGAATGGAAGATCGAGGACGGCCCACCGCGGCGCTACTACGCGCTGAATGCGGACGGCCGCAAGCTGCTGAAGAAGCTCACCGGGTCATGGCAGGGCATGAACGCCGCCATGGATCGACTCTTGAAAGAGGACTGATGATGAACGCGAATGAATTGATCGAATCCTACGTCGCCGATGTCGCCGTGCACCTGCCGCGCAAGCAGCGCAACGATGTCGCGTTCGAATTACGCGAACTGCTCAACGAAGAATTGCAGGCCAAGGCCGACGCAGCCGGGCGCAGCATCGACGCTGTCATGGCGATGGAATTGCTGCAGGCCTTCGGCCGCCCCGCGGAAGTAGCCGAACGCTATCGCCCGACACTGACCATCATCGATCCCGCCGACGGACGCGCGTTTCTGCGCGCCACACTCATCGGCCTGGCGGTGATCTGGAGCGCGGGACTGCTGGAGGTCCTGCAGCAACCCATCGGCTCGGGATGGGACGTACTGACCCCATTGAGCCAGTGGTGGTTGGGCACCGTCGTGCCCTCGCTATGGTGGCCCGGGGTGCTGGTCGTCGGATTCGCGATGGCTGCGTGGACGCGCCGCAGACGCCCGCACACCGCCGTGTGGACACCGCGCGCAGGCAAGAACACGCACGTGAATCGATTCGCGATGGTGGCGGGCATCGTCGGCATCGTGTGTGGCGTATCCATCCTGATCGAGCCGCGCTGGTTGCTGGATGTCATCTGGCAGGGCCGCGCCGCACCGGTCGCCT
>JANLSB010000180.1:0-3818 GCA_031362125.1 Lysobacterales bacterium
TTCTCGCCGGACGGCAAACGTCTGCTGGTACGCAAGGGCGTGTCCGCAGCCGAGTCTTATCCGGGCGAAGTCGATCTTGCCACCGGTGCGCTGACCATGTTCCCCGTCGATGGCGGCAAAGCGAGCTTCGGCGGTTTCGCCTACGCGCCCGACGGCAAGTCGGTGTATTTCGTCTCCGATGAGCCGGTGAACGGCGCGGCGCAGGAATTCCAGACGCTGCGCCATCACGATCCGGCCACCGGCAAGCTCACGGTGCTGAGCGCGAAGATCCCGTGGGACGTGGACGGGTTCAGTCTTTCCGAAGACGGAAAGCATCTGGCCTATGTCACCAACGAAGATGGCATCAGCAAACTCCGCGTGCTGTCGCTGCCGTCGCACCGCGAGATCAAGCTGCCGACGCTGCCGATCGGCGTGTTCGGCTCCGGCGCATTCTCTCCCGATGGCGGCCGCCTCGCGCTGACGCTCAACAGCGCGACCTCGCCCAGCGACGTGTTCGTGATCGACATTGCGAAAGCCACGCTCACTCGCTGGACGCAGAGCGAAGTCGGCGGTCTCGACGCCTCGAAGTTCATCGCACCCACGCTGATCCGCTACCCCACTTTCGATACGGTCGACGGCAAACGCCGGACCATTCCGGCGTTCTACTACAGGCCCGTCAACTACAGGCCCGCCAACAGCGGCCCGGCGAACGTGCCTGCAGGCCGCAAGCTGCCGGTCGTGATCAACATCCATGGCGGCCCCGAAGCCCAGTCGCAGCCGACCTTCAATCCGACCGCACAGTTCATGGCGAACGAACTCGGCGTGGCGATGCTGGTGCCGAACGTGCGCGGTTCGACCGGCTACGGCAAGACCTATCTGTCGCTGGACAATGCGGAGAAACGCGAGGATTCGGTCAAGGACATCGGTGCGCTGCTGGACTGGATCGCGCAGCAGCCCGAACTCGACAGCACCCGCGTCGGCGTGGTCGGCGGCAGCTATGGCGGTTACATGGTGCTGGCCTCGCTGATGCACTACAGCGACCGCATCCGCGCCGGAATCGACGTGGTCGGCATTTCGCACTTCGGCACGTTCCTGAAAAATACCGAGAGCTACCGCCGCGATCTGCGCCGGGTGGAGTACGGCGACGAGCGCGATCCGAAGATGGCCGAGACCTTCGAGCGCATTTCGCCGCTGAACAACGCTGACCGCATCACCGCCAAGCTCTTCGTTGCCCAGGGTCGCAACGACCCGCGCGTGCCCTACACCGAAGCCGAGCAGATCGTGAAAGCGGTGCGCGCCAACGGTCAGCCGGTGTGGTATCTGCTATACGCCGACGAAGGTCACGGCTTCCGCAAGAAGAGCAACAACGATTACTTCGGCGCGGCGAGCATTCTGTTCTGGGAGCGGAACCTGTTGAACGAAGGCCGGTAACGCCGCACGCGCTCTAATGCCGCTACGTGCAGAACAGGCCGCCAAACGGCGGCCTGTTCGTTTATTGCATGCTTGAAACCGAAACCCGGTTGGACTGATATCGATGGGGCGATCTCCGCCCCATCGACATCGAGAACGCGAAGATCAATTCGCGCGGATACCGATCGTGTAACCGGAAATGGACGCCGGCGCGGAGATGTTGTGGTCCTTCGACGAGACCTTGCACGTCGTCGCGCTGACCGGCTTGATCTGCCACAGCAAATTACCCGCACCGGTCCAATTGACGAATGCACCGCAACCGCTGAGCGCATAGCCCGCACCGAGCGTCGCCGTATACGACGGATGCGCGGCAACTGCGGACGTTCCGCCATTCACGATATTGCTGATCGTGCCGACGCCCGCGATCGAACTGCTCAAACCGATCGCGTACGCCTGCGCGGTTGCCGGAGAGGAATACTGATGGTCCTTCGAACGGACGCGCCAGCCGTTCGCACCGGACGGTGCCGATGCGGTCGCCAGATTGCCATAGCCGCTCCAGTTGACCTTGATGCCGCCACCGACCAACACATAACCTGCCGGCACAGTGGCGGTTACATCAGGCCATGCGGCGTAACCGCTGGTTGCGCTGCTCACTGTCAGATTGCTGCGCACCTGCGTCGGCGTAAGACCGGCGATTTTCAGGCCGATCGCCCAGGCACGGACGCGCACGGGATCGGCATTGACGTGATCCTTGGTCGAAACCAACCATGAGGTGAGGCCAGCGTCCGGATACGAAGCGGTCAAAAGATTGCCGGCGGGATTTTCCTTGCCTTCGCCACCACCGCCGATCACCACGTAATCGCTCGGCACCGTCACCGCGAAATTGGTGTTCTGGCCAGAGCTGGTGGTCGAATAGCGCTCGAACACCGCGATGGTGATCTTGCCGCTGGCATCGGTGTTCTCGAACAGCTTGATCACGCCGCCGCAGCTGGCGCCGACTGCACCGAAAGCGGCCGCGACATCGGACACGGAATAACCGTAGTCGCTTGCTGCGGTCTGAACGCCGCAGACGCCCTGATCGAAGTTGGTGCTTGCGGTCCAATACAGATCATTCGCACGCGCAAACACCTGGAACGCACGCTGCGTATTCCAACCCGGCTTGGTCGCCAGCAGGAAGAACGCCTTGTTGTAGATGCCGGACGAATAGTGAACGTCCAAACCGTTGTAATAATTCGCGGTGTTGTCGATCGAAACGCCATCCTGCGGCGGATTGGCCATATAGCGCAGTGCGCCGTTGGCCTTGAAGATCTCGGCGCCGACAAGGAAATCGTTGCTGCCTCTGCTGAAGTACTCGGCCGCTTCACCGGCGATGTCCGAGTAGGCTTCGTTGATGCCGCCCGACTGTCCAGAATAGGTCAGGTTCGAATTCTGCGAAGTGAAACCGTGCGAGACTTCGTGCGAGGCCACGTCGAGGCTGACCAGCGGATAGAAGGTGGTCGCGCCGTCGCCGAAAGTCATCGAAGAGCCGTCCCAGAAGGCGTTCTCATAGCCAGAGCTGTAGTGCACGCGCATCGTCAGCTGGAAGGTCAACGGTGCCTGACCGATATAGGCCTGATACATGTTGTAGATCACGCTGCCGAAATAATGCGCATCGTTCAGCGGCGAGTACGCGCCGTTGATGACTTTCACCGTATTGCGCGGGCAGGTGTACGAGAACGCCGAGCCGCCCGACGTGCCGCCGTTGAGATTGATCGTCTGCACGTTGGCATTGTTCATCGTGCAGGTGGCGCCGCTCTGGGCGACATCCATATAGCCGAAGTTGGTGCCGTACTCGTACTGGCCGGTCTTCAGATTGCCGCCCGGGCCGGTGCCGATCAACGCATGCTGCAGGTTGTCCCACCGCTTCAATACCTTGCCGGTATCGGCATCGACGATCACTTTCGGCTGCGTCGGTGAGCCGCCGCGCGCGGTGTCCGCGAAGTACGACACGACATAGGCTTTGCTGGCGCGACCGTTGTCGTCGACATAGATCATCAGTTCGGCTTTCTCGTCGCGCGTGCGCATGAAACCGATGCGGTTGCCCAGCCCGGCGCTCTTGGCAACAGCGATGGCACGGCTGCCGCTCAGGCGCGGTTTTCCGGCTGGAATGTCGCGGGCCAATCCGTCGACCTTGCGGCCGAACAGGGTGCGCAGATTGCCGTTCCCGTCTTCGTTGACCACGACGTGTTCACCGAAGATCGGCAGGCCGCGGAAGGTCTGCTGGTAGCGGTGGTTGCGCACGCCGCGATCGGTCTTGCGGTCGAGCAGCAACAGGCGCGAATCGGCGTCCAGGCCGAGCGCCTGTTCATGGCGGGTGTGAACCATAGCCGCCGAACCGGATGCGAGCTTGGCGGCATTGCTTTGTTGGATGCTGGCGATGTCCTGCAGGT
>JANLSB010000212.1:0-13748 GCA_031362125.1 Lysobacterales bacterium
TTGCGGATCGGCGGCACCCATAGGTTCGTGAGCCCCGGCACCTTCACCGCGGCGTCCAGTTCCGCACGCAGCTTGTCCGGCGTCATGCCGGGTCGCCACTGGTCGCGCGGCTTGAACGACACCGTGGTCTCGAACATTTCCATCGGTGCCGGATCGGTGGCGGTCTCGGCACGGCCCGCCTTGCCGAACACGTGCGCGACCTCGGGCACGGTCTTGATCATGCGATCGGACAGTTGCAACAGCTCGCCAGCCTTGCCCGAGGAGAGCCCAGGCAACGCAGTCGGCATGTAGAGCAACGTGCCTTCGTCAAGCGGCGGCATGAATTCGCTGCCGATGCGGGTATACGGGATCACGGTCAGCAACAACAGCAGGCCGCTGGCGACCAGCGTGAGGCGCGGATGTCGCAGCACCGCGTCCAGCACGGGCCGATAGCCGGCGATCAGCACACGGTTCAGCGGGTTGGCCGTCTCGGGTCGGATGCGCCCCCGGATCAGATACCCCATCAACACCGGAATCAACGTGACCGATAAGCCGGCCGCCGCCGCCATCGCATACGTCTTGGTATAGGCAAGCGGCGCGAACAACCGACCTTCCTGCGCCTGCAGCGCGAACACCGGCACGAACGACAGGGTGATAACCAGCTGACTGGCGAACAGCGCCGGGCCGACTTCACTGGCCGCGTCCGCCATCAACCGCCAGCGCGCCTCACCCGTCGGGTCTTCACCGTGCGCGTCGCGCCAGTGCTCCAGATGCTTGTGCGCGTTCTCGATCATCACCACCGCCGCATCGACCATCGCGCCGATCGCGATCGCA
Source organism: Lysobacterales bacterium (assembly GCA_031362125.1). Classification (GTDB taxonomy): domain Bacteria; phylum Pseudomonadota; class Gammaproteobacteria; order Xanthomonadales; family Xanthomonadaceae; genus Lysobacter_I. Next base: position 814 of record JANLSB010000212.1, read on the forward strand.
ATACCGCCGAGCGACAGCAAGTTCGCGCTGATGCCCTGATAACGCATCACGATGAACGCTGCCAGCACCCCCAGCGGCAACGTGATCACTGCCACCAGCGCCGAACGCAGGTGCCACAGGAACACGGCGCACACCAGCGCCACGACCAGGAACTCTTCGCCGAGCTTGCGCGTGAGATTGCCGACCGCCTCGCGGATCAATTCGGACCGGTCGTAGACCGGCACGATCTCCACGCCTTTTGGCAAGCTGGTTTGCAATGCTTGTAGCTTCGCCTTGACACGGTCGATGGCCGTCAACGCATCTTTGCCGGTACGCAGTACGATCACCCCGCCGGCGACTTCACCCTCGCCATCCAGTTCGGCGATGCCGCGACGGAACGTCGGGCCGCGCTGCACGGTGGCGATCTCGCCCAGCAGCACCGGCACGCCACCGGCGGCGGTCGTCACCGGTACCCGCTCGAAGTCCGCGGCCGTGCGCAGATAACCCTCGCTGCGTACCATCAGCTCGGCTTCGCCCTGTTCGATCACCGAACCGCCGGTGGCGCCATTGGCTGCTTCCACCGCATCCACCAGTTGCGCGACGGTAATACCCCGGGCCGCCAGCGCCTGTGGCTCGGGCACGATCTGCCAGGCGCGGACCATGCCGCCGATGCTCGCGACCTCGGCCACATCGGGGATGGTCTTCAGTTCGTAGCGCAACATCCAATCCTGCAGCGCCCGCAGTTGACCAAGGTCGTGCTGGCCACTGCGATCGACGAGCGCGTACTCGTAGATCCAGCCCAGGCCGGTGGCGTCGGGGCCGAGCGCGGGATTCACGCCCTCCGGCAGGCGGTCGCGTACCTGGCTGAGGTATTCGAGGACCCGCGAACGCGCCCAATACAGATCGGTGTCGTCGTCGAACAGGATGTAGACGAAGGAGTCGCCGAAAAAGGAGTAACCGCGTACCGCGAGCACGCCCGGGACCGAGAGCATCGTGGTCGTGAGCGGATAGGTGACCTGATCCTCGATGATGCGCGGCGTCTGCCCGGGCCACTCGGTACGGATGATCACCTGCGTATCAGACAGATCCGGCAGCGCGTCCAATGGCGTCTGCCGCACGGACCATATCCCCGCTGCCGCCAGCAATGCGGCCATCAGCAATACCAAGCCACGATTGGCGATGCAGGTCCGGATGAGCCGGGCGATCATGGCTGCGGCTCCGATGCGGTCGCGGCTTCGACATCGCGCGCGGTGCAATTGGAATCCGCGCCCGAATCAAATTTCGGCACCAGTTGCATGTCCATGAAGGGCGACTTGCCCGGCTGGTCGAAATGTTTGTCCGGCACCATCGGGTCATACCAGTACGCCACTGTGCATGCGCGCCGCGTCATGTCGGACGGCTTGCTGGCGTTCGGCTTGAGGGTCTTCTCCTTCGGTATCGCTAGTTTCGATGCCGACAACGACATACTCGTTTCCGGCATCGACTGTTCGGTCGCCACTGGTTCTGCAGGCGCTCCGAGTCGCTGCAACGCCCCAGAGAGGCTGGCTTCGGAGTCGATCAGGAACTGACCGGAGACGACCACGCGCTCGCCGCCTTGCAAACCTGCGAGGATTTCCGTCTTGCCGCCGCTGCTGCGGCCCGTGCGCACGCGCACCGGCTGGAATGCCCCGTTTTTGCCGACCACGATGACGCGGCTGTCGGTGCCCGTTGCGATCAGCGCCTCGTTCGGTACCAGCGGCACGACTTGGCCGCCTTCCGGGCGCAGACGCAGGTCGGCGAACATGCCCGGCACCAACTGACCCTGCGGATTGCGCAGCACGACGCGCGCGCGCTGGGTCCGGCTAATCGAGTCGATCTGCGGCAGCAGGGCCTCCACTTCGCCGGTAAACGTCTGTCCCGGCAGCGCATCGATCGTCGCTTCCACCGGCGTGCCGGGCCGGATGCCGGCCACGCCGGCTTGCGGAATCGCGGCCTCCAGCCACAATGTGGCCAGGCCGTTGATACGGAACAGCGGCGTACCCGCCATCACCGTCTGGCCTTCGCGGGCTAGCACCTCGCTGACCACGCCATCGCTGGGTGCCGTCAACGCCACACCGCCACTGCCGCTGCGGCCGGACACTCCCAACACGCGCAATCGCTGTTGCGCCGCGCTGCGCAACTCCCGTGCGGATGCCGAGCTCGCATCGCCCAGCGCCTGCGCTTCGGCCAGCGCGCTGCTCCACTCGGGGGCCAGCAAGGTCGCAAGCGGCTGGCCGCGACGGACCGGCTCGAACGGTGCCTTCACCTCGACCCGCGTCACGATGCCCTCGACGCGGGCGCTGACCACAAATTCCTGGCGCAGATCCCAAGTCAAGGTGCCCGGCACGCGGATCTCGGACGCGAGCGTGCCGGTTTCGACCGGGGCCGTGCGCATACCCACGTTCTGCTGCACACCCGACGCAATGCGCACGTCGGACGAGGTCACCTCGTCGGCATATTTGGGCACCAACTGCATGTCCATGAAGGGCGACTTGCCCGGCTTGTCGAAGTGCTGGTCCGGCACCATCGGATCGAACCAGTACAGGGCTTTGCGCGCATCGGCGGTCGATTCGGTATCGGCGACCATCCCTTTGCCGTCCCCGGCATGGTGTCGCGCCCACCAGTGGCCTGCGAATAGACCGATGGCCAGCAGGCCGATTGCCAGCAACATCGCGACTACATGCGTCTGCTTGCGGGTCATGGCTGCGTTTCCTCGTCGTCGAGCAGGTAGGCGAGTGCAGACCAGGTGCGCCCGAGTTCGCCCAGATGGCGAGCATGTTCGATGTGCAGTTCGAGTTCGTCGCGGCGGGCGTCGAGCCACGGTTGCAATGAGCCGCCGCCGCGATAGGCCGCCAATGCGACCTGCGAGCGATCGTGCGCCAGCGGCAACGCCTGTTGTTCCTTGCGTGCGATCTGACGCTTCAGTCCATGCCATTCGGCGAGGCCACGGCGCACGGCTTCGACCTGCATGCGGCGTGCATCCTCGTGCTCGGCCGCGACCGCATCCAATTCCGCGCGTCGTGCCGCGACGCCGCGATCCTGACGATTGCGCGTCAACAGCGGTAGGCCGATGGAGAACTCGATCGTCAGCATGTCGCTGCGCGGCATGCCACCCGGTGTGCGCTCGCGCTGGCCGTACATCGCACTCACGCTCCAGTCGGGGCGCGTTTCGGCCACGGCGGCGGCCACGGCAGCCTCGGCCAGCGATTCGCGCGACTGCCACGCCCGCAGCGGGCCTTGGCGGGCCACCGACGTCAGCAAGGAGGTCTCGTCAACGGACAGTACGCTCAGGTCCGGCGATGCACCGATGATCGTCACCTCCTCGGGTTCGATGCCCAGCCAGCGCGCCAACGTGGCGCGGGTCGCCGTAACGCCCGCCTCGGCCGCATCGATGCGATTGTCCAGTTCCAGCGCCGCTGACTGGGCCGCAAGTGCATCGACCGCAGTGCCAGCCCCGCCGGCCAACCGCGCCTTGGCGATGCGGATCGCAAGGGCCGATTGCTCCCGCAGAGCTTGCAGCGCTTCGACCTCGCGCTGAGCGGCCCATAGCGCGATCCAGGCCTGGGCGGCGGCTTGGCGGACGGTCAACCGCTCGGCCTGAGTCAGCGCCTGTGCCTGTTCGATTATGCGATCGGCCACCGCGCGGCGGGCTTGGCGCTTGGCCCGCGCCGGGAATTCCTGCATGACACCGATCTGCTGCATGGTCATGTCGTCGGCACGCAGGTCGAACGCATCCGTGCCGGTGACCGGGATGTTGGTGAACCCCAGCGTCAGCCTTGGATCAGGCAGCGCAGCGGCACGCACCGCATCTTCCCGGGCGGATTCGGTCTGCGACCGCCGCGCTTCGAGCGCAGGTGCGCACTCCACCGCCAAGCGCACGGCGTCATCGAACGCAATGGGTGCAGCCGACCATGCAGGTTCGGCCACGAATGTCAGGGCGAGTGCCAGCATCGCCCAATAGCGGAAGCTGCACCGACGGCACAGCGAACAGAAAACGGACATAAGACCTCCGAACACGCAACGACGAGTGTGCCGCCAGTATCGGCAGCACGAGAGCGAGTCGCGGTCGGGGTCTAGATCTGCAGGCTACAGAAGCGTTGTGCCGTCGGCGGGTCCGACTGGCAGACGGGAACATCTTCGTAGTATTGCGCCCGCACCGGCGGCAGCAGGGCCGCGGCCAAGGCGAAGTGCAGCGGGGGCAGGGCCGATGGTGGCACCTGAAGGGGATTGAGATCAGGGGTCGCGATCTGGCTGTCCTGGCAGTGCGCGATACACAGCGCCGGCGCCTCGGGGTCCGGCATCGTCATCTCCTCGCATCCGGCCATCGCCGGTGCGGGCTCCGATGGCGGCACCTGAACAGGACAGGCATACGCGGCCACCGCGACTTGCAGGAACAGCATGCAAAGTAGGGCGCACACCGCCATGGTCCGGCGGAAGCGTGTGCGTCTGAATCGCAGTGCAGCCATGCCGCTTATGGAACGCCTTGGCAATGGCCGCGTCAAGTGGCGAACGACCCAGTATGGAAGTCCACGCATCATGCCGCTGCCGTCGCTCGGCGCAGGTGTTCAGCCGCATGGGCGGACTGATCCATCCGAGGCGTCCTCCGCATTGACCCTGGTGGTTCGAGCGCACCAGGATGCGATACGCCCGATTCGATGTGGCGCAGCCAGAGCACGTGAAATCCAAACGCTCTCTCACGCCGGATCGCAGCGCAGCGTAATGAGCCGGCTTCAGAGAGGCGACGATGGTGATCCCGTGGGGTCCCCGTTCTTCTGGCAGGCGTGCGATCCGCCTCAGCCCCCCCCCCAACGTACTCGATGTCAGACAAGCCCATCATCCCGGCCCGCGCTGCAAGCTCGCGCACGGCTCCAGATTGGCGGTAAAGTCCGGGGAGGGGAGACGAGACATCACTACCGGGGAGGCGGGAAGCACCGCCGGCTTTGGTGCGCGCCTCCTTTTGCCACATGGACAGGAGCCGTACCCGCATGCCCGAAGTCGCCAAACGCGAAGACCGCTATCTTGACCGCCCGTACACGCTGGGGGGCCTGATCATCGACCCGATCGCCGGGATGGCGATCTGTGCGGGCCAACGCGCAGTGCTCAAGCGCAAGCATCTGGAGGTGCTGGCCTGTCTGGCCGCGGCCGGGACCGCGATGGTCCCCCGCGAAGCGTTCATCGATCTGGTCTGGAGAGGCAATGCCCTGATTGGCGAGAACGGCCTGAACAACGCCATGTCTGCGGTCCGCCGTGCGCTGCAGGACACTGATGCCGACAAGCCGCTGATCCGGACCATTCCGCGCCGGGGGTATCAACTGACGGTGGCAGCAGGTGACGTGGAGGAGACGGTGCCGGAGGCGTTCGCGCCGGGCATGCCGATCGCCGGCAAGCCGGGCTGGCATCTTGTGCGTCGCGTGGGTGGTAACACGACCAGCGAGCTGTGGCTTGCCGAAGAGCGGAGCAGCGGCGAGAAGCGCGCGTTCCGCTTCTGTCGCAGCGAGCAGCACCTGCAGGCGCTGCGCCGCGAGACCACGATGCTGCGTTATCTGCGCGAAGCGCTGGCGGGGCGGCGGGATACTGCGGTGGTGCTGGACTGGCAGTTGGACGAGCCGCCGTACCACCTGGAGATGGACTACGCCAGCGGCGGCACTCTGGCGGAGTGGGCCGCTGCGCAGGGCGGGATCGGGCGTGTGGCCTATGCGGAGCGGCTGCGCCTGACGGCCGAGGTGGCCGTGGCGCTGGCGGCGGTTCACGCGGCCGACGTGGTGCACCATAATGTCGGCCCGTCGAGCGTGTCGATCCACGGGGATCAGGACGAGCCAGGACTGCACGCGCATCTGGGCGAGTTCGGGCTGAGCGATCTGACCGATCGCAGTCGGTTGCAAGCGCTGCAGATCACCAGTGCGGGTCTGACGCTGACGGGTGAAGAAGCCGGCGATGCGCGGTATTTGCCGCCGGAACATTTGAGCGGCGGGAAGGCGACGGCGGCCGGCGATGTCTACGCGCTGGGGGTCCTGCTGCTGCAGATGGCGGTTGGCGACCTGCAGCGTGCCCCGGGCGGCGACTGGGAAGCATCGGTCGCCTCGCAGCCGCTGCGGGAGCTGATCGCCAAGTGCCTGTCCGCAACGCCGGAGGCACGACCCAACGCGGCGGTCGTAGTCGAGTGGCTGCATGCGTTCGCACAGGCCGCCCGCGATGCGGAGCGGAGCGACCTCGGCGCCTCGCATGCGGGCGCGACACCTGCGCCGGCCCACGCAAGCGCCCCCGCGCCGGCCCCGGCGCCCTCAGCCGCCAGCATCGCCGACCCCGCCGTCGGCAGCCACATTGGCCCCTACCGCCTGATCGACACACTCGGCGAAGGCGGGATGGGCGCGGTGTATCTGGCCGAACAGCTAGAACCGGTGCAGCGCAAGGTCGCGCTGAAAGTGGTCCGCACCGGCATGATGAGCGGCGATGTGCGCGCCCGCTTCGAGGCCGAACGTCAAGCGCTGGCATTGATGCACCACGCCAACGTGGCGTCGGTGTTCGATGCGGGCAACACGCCGTCCGGCCAGCCCTACTTCGCGATGGAGTACGTGCATGGCCAGGACATCACCGCGCACTGCGATCATCTGCGTCTGGACTTCCGCGCCCGCACCACGCTGTTCCTGCAGGTCTGCGACGGCGTGCTGCATGCGCATCAGAAGGGGTTGATCCACCGCGACCTCAAGCCGGGCAACATTCTGGTGAGCCGCGTGCAGGACCAGCCAGCGGCGGTGAAGATCATCGACTTCGGGGTGGCCAAGTCGCTGTTGGGCCTGCTGGCCTCGCATCCGGCGCACACGCGGCTGGGCAGCTTCGTGGGCACGCCGGCGTACAGCAGTCCGGAGCAGGTGTCCGGGCCGGTGGCGAATGTGGATACGCGTTCGGACATCTACTCGCTGGGGGTGGTGCTGTACCAACTGCTGGCGGGGGTGACGCCGTACAGCGATGACGAGTTGAACCGCAAGACGCCGGTGGAGCTGGCGCGTCTGCTCAGCGGCGAGCATCCGCCCAGCCCGCTGGTGCGCTACACCAGCCTGAGCCGGGAAGAAGAGCAGACCATCGCGGAGCGGCGTTCGCTGACGGTGGAGGAGATGAAAGCCGCACTGGGCGCGGACGTGTCGTGGATCGTGGGCAAATGTCTGGAAGTGGACCCCGACGACCGCTACCCGTCGGTGCTGGAGCTGGAGAAGGATCTGCGGCGCTGGCTGCAGAACCTGCCGGTGCAGGCGCGTCCGGCATCGCGGCTGTACAAGACGCGCAAGTTCGTGCGGCGGCATCGGTTGGGCGTCGCGGCAGCCACGCTGGGCACGCTGGCGATGCTCACCACGACGGGTGCGGCCATCTACGGCTATGTGCGTGCCGAAAAGGCGCTGGAAGAGGCCGAGATGGCGGCGGAGTTCCAGGTCAAGCAGATGCAGGGCATCGATCCTGGCGTGATGGGCATCGGCATGCGCAAGGCCTTGAAGGATGCGGTGCGCAAGCAAGCGACTGAAGAGAGCGGCAACGCGACTGCAGCGGCCCAGCGCGACCAGCAGTTGGAGGCCGCGATCCGGGGCGTGAATTTTACCGATCTTGCGGTGAATCAGCTGGATACCTACTCGCTCAAGCCGGCGCTGACCGCAATCGGCCGAGACTACGGCAAGCACCCTTTGCTGCAGGCCACGCTGTGGCAGACCACCGCCGATACGTACTACAAATACGGCTTGTTCAATCAGGCCGACGCAGCACAGGGACTGGTGCTGGCGCGGCGGCGCGACCTGTTGGGGGCGGATGACCGCGCCACGCTTGAATCGTCGCTGCATCGCGCGCTGATTCACAGCGCCATGAAGAAGGACGCGCTTGCGGAACGTGAGCTTCAAGCCTTGCTGGCCGATGCGCACAGGGCATTGGGCGACGATGACCCACTGACATTGAGAGCGATGTCAGCCATGGCTTGGACCCTGTCGCAACAAGGCAAACTGGATGAGGCGGAAGCCTTGCAGCGCAAAGCCTTTGAAGGTCTGCGCCGGGTATCCGGTAGCGATCATGAGACCACCCTGGAAGCACAGAGAAGTCTGGTCGGCCTGCTGGTCTGGAACGGCAAGCCGAAACAAGCGTTGCCCTACGCCGAGAGCGTGCTGGCAAGCTATCGACGCAAGTTTGGAGAAGACCGTAGAACGATCATCGCGATTGATCGTCTCGCCATGACGTACTGGGCGTTGGGACGACATTCTGAATCGCAGGCGCAGTTACGCCAGGCCGTGGAAATGGCGACCAAGCTGTTGGGAAATACGCACAAGATCACGCTGGAGGAACGATCCAACCTCGCCGCTATGCTGGTTGAGAACGGCAAATATGCAGAAGGTGAAGCGCAATTGCGTCAACTGGTCGCGACGATGAATGCCATGTCCATGGATCGAGCCAACAGTCTGATTCCAGCATCGAATCTCGGAAGCGCTATTGCGTTGCAAGGCCGGCTTATCGAAGCAGAACAGATATTTCGAGACGTTATTGCGCAACAGATTGAATTGAATGGCCAAAGTCATGACAGCACGCTTACTGCAAAATTTGGGCTCGGCGACGTGCTGTTTGAGCAAGGTCGCATGGAGGAAGCCACCGAGACCCTTGAGTCGGTGTTGGCAGCTGAGCGACGCGTGCTCGGAGCCGAGCATCCGGACACGGCCGAGAGTATGCGGGCCCTCGCCATCGCATACATGCAGCAGGGTCGCCTGGACGCTGCAATGCCGCTGTTGGTAGAAGCGTTGAAGATCAGACGCAGCGCCCTCGGCGACACCAACGCGCAGACCTTGGGTTCGATCAGCGACATCGGCGCGCTCCTCAACGCCCAAGACAAGCACGACCGATCGGAAGCGCTGCTGCGCAAAGTGCTCGCGCTTCAGCGACGGCTGGACCGCGAAGGCAGCGAATCGACCCTGGAGACGATGGCACGACTGATCGAGGTGCTGCGTGCACGCGGCAAGCGCGATGACGCCGCGAGCCAGGGGCAGGCACTAGTCGAGGCCGCATCACGCTCCTACGACCCCAAGCACTTCAGGATCGGCGTCTATTGCACCAGCCACGCCCGTACTTTGACCGCACTGCGCCGCTTCGACGAAGCCGAACGCATGCTCGACGGCGCCCGGGTCAATCTGACACAGGGCTACAACCCCAACCCCAAGCCCGTGCGCGAACTTGTGGAGGCTTACATCGCCCTCTACGACGCCTGGAACGCCGACCGCCCCGGCGCAGGCCTGAAGGCCAAAGCGGACGCATGGCGCACCAAACTCGACGCCGTGAACAAGGCCAGCGCGGGTCGGGCGGCGGGGCTGCTGGCCGGGGGCTGACCTTCGGCGCCGCTACGGCGGCGCTGAAACGGTGACGCTGAAACGGGAATCTGCGAAACGGGCTGTGGTGCGCGCTTGCTTCAGGGCGCACACCAGCCCGTTGCGCACCAACGACATCGCGCCGCACGCAGCGTCCGCAACCGCGCAAGACATCTCTTTCGACCGCACAGGCCACCCGCGATGCTGTGTGAAGTTATGTATTTTTCTTGTTTGCCGGCATCGCACCCCAAACGGATCAGACACTTACAGATGCGCCTCAGGCGCTGATCTCACTTGCGCTTGATTGCTCTCCATAACGCTGGGCGCACCCAAAGAGCTGTCGACCCGAATGCTAGAACGGACACGCGGATGCAGCCTGCATCCCGCCAATGTCCCAACAGCGCAGTCCCGGAGGGCCGGACGATGGACACAACACTCACCTGCCAACGGCCGACATGGCTGAGCACCTTGGCCACGACCATGCGCAGGCGTGCGGCCCGTATTTCAGTCCTGCGTGCAGTCATGCCATCGCAGGCAACGTGCAGCGCACAAGGCGGCGTCCGCACCCCCATCACCGACGACGACTCGGCGCCATCGCCAGCGATCATCGCAATGGGCCTGGTGCTGATGATGGCAACCGCGGTAGCTGCGGCCGGCAGCGCCGCCTACACACCGCCCAAAGAGATGCGTGGAATCAACGCAAACGGCAACAGCGTAAACGCCGACGGCGCGCAGCATCGCAGACTCCGTCGGGTGCGTTGATCGCTCCAAACGGCAGGCTGCTCAAAAACGCCGAACGGGATCGGGTTCGCTTTAATTCGAAGCGAACCCGGCCCCATTTCCCGTGGGCGCGCCATGCGCCCGATGCATGCGCGATTCGCGGACATCGCGCGCCGCGAGACGATACATGGCGTGAGCTATGGACAGTATCAAAAACAAGCCTCAAGGACGCGCTCGGCACGGTTTGGTCCCGGCAGTACCCGGGCCTGTATCGCGTTTGGAGATGGGCGGAAGCCGTCGTTTCAAGGGCCAAAATCGCGCAAACCATGCCGCCGCCGCCTGATGAGGATCTGTATTTTTCACTCCTGCAGTTTCTAATCCGCCGAAATTCAATGACTTGCGTACAGAAAATCTACATTGATCTCAACACTCGTTGATTGCGTTGTATTCGGGAAGTTTGGGGCTTGCACAGCACATCTCGCGGCGTAAAACAGGGGTGCGGAAGCGGCTTGTGTATCGCCATTCAGCAAGCTGATGCCGCAAACCACAGCAGAACGGAATCGAATGTCGAAAACTCGAAGTCTCGATCGATATTGAAAAGACAGAGATGTTTCCGACGCGCGTATTCAGTCCCAGACAAGTTGCACCCACCGGGCACAGCTGACTTAGCGTTCGCCCGCACAAGCCAATTTGAGGAGCCAAAAATGAATGCCAAATTGAACAAATCTCTGATAGCTGCGGCAGTCACTGCCGTAACGGCGTTTAGCGTTTCCGCTGCTTGGGACAGCCCAGGCGCCTACGGAAAGAATGTCGTATGGTTCGACAGCACCAACCCCGAAAAAATTATTTTTATTGATCAAGTCTATCACACCGATACCTATAAAGCAGAAGCCACTGAAAGAACTCCCTTCAATACCTACAACGACAAATCTAAAGCCACTGATATGTGGCACGTAACACCAGATGCCAATTTTAAGCCCGGCGGGAGAATCGATATGAAAGTTGGCGGGATGTACCATACGCCGATCTCTCTTCAGACAAATGTAGTGGTTAATTTTGTCAACAAAGGCCAAGCTACCGAATGCACCCCAGGCGATAAAACCTGTCCTTCGGTTACAAAAATTTCAGGTAGCAACACCTGCACCTTCGCAACCGTGAAAACGACACTGTCGGGAGAGATCGGCACAGGGGGTGAAGTGGCCGCACCCGTCTATGGTACGGGAGTACAGGCATCAGCAAATTTTGGTTTTACCAAGGAATGGACGAAGGGTTGGCAGTCATGCCAGACAGAGCAGGAGGCGCATACCTGCCACGGGGGAAGCTTCCTGTCCTTCCCGAGCAGGGGATATCCCACCAGCGAAGCGCGTTCCGTATTTGGATCTTATCAATTCAGGCCTGCAGGAACACAGTTCTGGTTCGCAGCACACAACAGCGATACTGACCAGGCCTATTGCCGGGACAAGCTCGGCGGGACTTATAGAATCGGCTCACCGGGCAATGGAGGTACATGCTCAAATTTGGATGCAAAGCCGACGTGGAAGCGTTATGAAAAGCTTCCGATTGCGCAAACCCAAACAGTTTCCCAGCTTGTTGGTCGCTGCCGCTACATCAAGAAATGAGCCGGCCACAGTCTTCTTGAATTTGGGTTTACGCTTCTAGGGGCCTCTGTAGACTGTTTAAAAATGATTGGAGCTGGACCGACCAATTCGGATCCATGCAGTCTGCCTTCTGGCACTACCTGACCGTCATCGCGGATTTGTAATGAAGCCAAGTCCGCGATGACTTATTCGCAAGCTAGTGGTGCTGAGAGCAGTTCCGGCCATAACAATGCAGCTTTCATGACCTTCGAAAGGCAGGGTATCGGCTTGTTTTCATTTTTTAATTGGCGGCTACAGCATGACAATCATGATCAAACACGCCATTTTTATCCAGCCACATGGAATTGATATGGATGCTGCGAAATGATTTGAAATAGCGATGCCGGACTTACTCATTACACCTTAATTTTTGTACAAAACCGTAGTTGAATAAAATTACATGAATACTGCATTTCTTTGATAATGTTTCAAAAGTTACGAATGAATGGCTGCGTCGCTGAATTGAAAACGACGACAGAAAATACAATGCAGACTTTTGGAGAAAGCGATGAAAATGAAAATTAAACGGAAGATCATGATGCTCACTGGGGCAGCACTTGTCTGCTCTTTCGGCTACTTTCTTATCAATACCGATACAGAAAATGTCTTCGAAAAAAAAAGCGGGGATGAATCCTCCGCTCTGAAGAAGAATGATGATGCGAGCACCCTGCGCTTTTACGACGCAAAACGTATTGCCACTTACTCCGAACAGAAAATTCTGAGTGATTTCGATATATATATTGATCGATTGATTGCTGGCGATGATATCAGCGGGCCAGAAAGAATGGATATGATATGGAGACTCGAAGCGGCCGTTAAGCTTTCTCCAAAACTGCGTGCCGCGCTCAAGAAGCGTGTAGAAAAAGCAATCGAGGGCGACGAGTATATGGCGCTTATTGAGCTTGAACAGGCATTCGATACGTCAGAAATCGGCGCTAAAGCATTGCTTGACGCTTATTCCAAAACAATCAAGACTGGCGGAGAACTGGATTGGCATGCATTGCAGTCAGCAAGTTATATGTTCGGGGGTCTCACGGACCCACAAAAAACGGAGTATTTCAATGGTGCCTTTTCGCAACTGGCTAAATATGACGACTTTGAAAGAGCCAATGGCGCGATGAAGTTTCTGGCCGGTGCCGCTGGCGCCAACCAAAACATTCCAGACAGCACTCGCTCGCAGGCTAGCGAATTGATGAAAGCCAGGCTTTTTCAGGCGCACACTGAAGATGACCAGTATTTCACTGCAAAATATCTGTAC
>JANLSB010000218.1:0-1680 GCA_031362125.1 Lysobacterales bacterium
GTCCCTGTCGGTACAGGACGACGGACGCGGTGTGAAACCGATTCTGCTGGGTGGCGATTGCCAATTGACGCCGGCGCGCATGGTGGTCGAGAACGTCGGCGAGGATTCGCTGCTGCGGCTGTGGCCGCGCGAGATCCAGCACCCGGTCGCGGGCATCGATTACGGCCGGCTGATGCTCGAACCGGGCGACGGCCGGGTCACCAAGGCGTCATTGCTGGCCCGCGAAAATCTCGATCCCACCATTGCGCGACATCGTTGGAGCAGCCTGCAATACGACTACGTGTTCTTCCTCTGCGAAGACCATGACCATCTCACCGGGAATGTGAGCTTCCAGGACAACCTGCTGCATGCGCTACTGAGCGTGGACCGCTGATCCGCGCGCCCGCCGGATCGCATCGATGCGCGCCAGCCGCAATGCTTCGCCCAGCGCCGGTCCTTCCAGGCCATCGCGGATCACATCCGCGCCGCGCACCGACAGCGCCGCTGCGTGCAATTTCAGCAGTTCCGCCGACTGGGGATAATCCGAGTCCGTCATTCCGCCACGGCCGCGCTTGTCGGCTTCGCAGACCCTGGCAAGCTGCGCGATCCGCTGCGGCTGGCGGAAACCGTCGTTGCGGGCGATCAGATCATGAATGGTGCCGCTGCGCGACTCGAACAAGCGGTGCACTTTGAGGTGATCTCGGCAGGCGGATACCGCCAGGTCGCGATGCGCCGTCGGCACTTTCAGCCGCGCACAGAGCGCGAGCAGCGGATCGATGCCACGCTCCTCGTGCTTGATGTGTTTCGGCAGTTCGTCGCGGGGGGTGAGCGCTTTGCCGAGATCGTGGGTGAGCGCGGCGAATCCGATCAGATCGTCGCCCGGCGCGATCCGCGCGGCCATGTCGCAGACCATTTCGGTATGCAGGCCGGTGTCGATCTCTGGATGATATTCGGCGCGTTGCGGCACACCGTACAGCGCATCCACTTCCGGCAGCACCGCCGCCAGCGCGCCGCAGTCGCGGAGCGTGCGCATGAATGCCGAAGGCCGCGCGTACGTCAGCGCGCGCGACAGTTCCTGCCAGACGCGTTCCGGCACAAGCTCGGCGAGTTCGCCAGCGGCCACCATGTCGCGCATCAGCGCCATCGTTTCCGGCGCGACAGTAAAGCCGTGCGCTGCGAAGCGCGCCATGAACCGCGCCGCGCGCAGCACCCGCAGCGGATCTTCGACGAAAGCCGCGCCAACATGTCGTAATACGCGCGCTTCGAGGTCGCGCGCGCCGCCGTAGGGGTCGACCAGCGTGCCGTCGGCAGCTTCGGCGATCGCATTGATGGTGAAGTCGCGACGGATCAGGTCCTCTTCCAGCGTCACCGTCGGCTCGGCGTGGACCACGAAGCCGCGATAACCGCGGCCGGATTTGCGCTCGGTGCGCGCCAGTGCGTATTCCTCACCGGTCTGCGGATGCAGGAACACCGGGAAATCCTTGCCCACGGTCTTGAAGCCGGCGGCGAGCATCGCTTCCGGCGTTTCGCCGACCACCACGTAGTCGCGGTCGCCGCACGGAAGGCCCAGGAGTTTGTCGCGGACAGCGCCGCCGACGAGATAGGTGTTCATGTGTGGTTCGTTGAAATCCGTCTGTAGGAGGGCCTTTAGGCCCGAGCTTGTGGGATTTCATCGGGCCTGAAGGCTATGTTGCGAAACGT
>JANLSB010000228.1:0-2485 GCA_031362125.1 Lysobacterales bacterium
TGGTCTGAAATCGCCGGAAAAGCACTCGTCCCGGCAAAATCGGCGGCTCATAAAGACTATGTACGTACCAAGACGGAGCGTTCTCTGAATCGAGCACGCGAGGCGCGAGGCGATCATGCTAAGTCCGACAGGCTGCTAGACGGTGAATTCGAGCGCGGCTCGCGCTCAAGTCCGCAGGTTCAAAGCTGAACAGGTTAAATTGGTCTGTGTGCGGACGCATGCTACCCTCTGGCCGATGATCCGGACGCCCATGACCTCAAGTCTTTCGGTGACCGTGCTGACGCTGGCTCTCGCGGCTTGCGCCACTCAGTCCCCGCCCCCGAAACCCGCGGCCATCGTCGCCGCGCCCGACATCGCGGCACCGGCCCCTGCCGAGGTGCTGCTGCCGAAAGTCCCGCAGCCACCGGAACGCCCGGTCGCGCCGCCATCGGTGACCGATCCGGCGATTCCGCGCGAGCAGCGCATCGCCGCGTTCGTCGACTACACGGCGACGACCTACGGCATCGACCCGCAGCGCATCCGCGACACGCTGGCGCAGGCCGAATACAAGCAGGGCATCATTGATGCCATCACCCGTCCGGCCGAGGCGGTGAAACCCTGGCGCGATTACCGCACCATCTTCATGACGCCCGCGCGCATCGACGGTGGCCGCGCGTTCTATCGCGACAATCGCGACGCGCTGGACCGGGTGTCGGCGCAGACCGGGGTGCCGGCCGAATACATCGTGGCGATCATCGGCGTGGAAACCTTCTACGGTCGCAACATCGGCAGCTACCGGGTGATCGATGCGCTGTATACGCTGGCGTTCGATCATCCCAAACGTGCGCCGTTCTTCGCCGGCGAACTCGCCCAGCTGTTCGCATTGACCGCACAGGAGCCGCAGCTCGATCTGCTGGCGCTCAAGGGCAGCTACGCCGGTGCGATGGGCATGGGCCAGTTCATGCCGTCCAGCTATCGGCTGTGGGCGAGCGACGGCGACCGCGATGGCCGCCGCGATCTGCTGACCCACAAGCCCGACGTGTTCGCATCGATCGCCAATTATTTCGTCGTCCACGGCTGGCAGGCCGACGGCCCGGTGGTGGCGCGCGCCGAGTTCGATGCGAAGCAGGCCGAATTCGTACCCGAAAATCTTGAGCCTGTGCATGCATTGGGGACACTGGCCGCACGCGGTTATCGGCCGATGCCTGGCGAACCGGTCGGCGAGGGCGCGACCGTGGTCGGACTCGATGGCGATGGCGGCCGCGAACACTGGCTGGGCTATCGCAACTACTATGTGATCACCCGCTACAACCGTTCGCCCATGTATGCGCTGGCGGTGCACCAGTTGGCGCAGGAAATCCGCAAGGGGACAGCGCCGTGAGCGTCGCGCTGCGTGCGTTCGCGCTGTCGGCTTCGCTGTTGGCGTTGAGCGCTTGCGGGACAGCGCCGACAAAGTCGGGCCCGCCGCATTCCGATCAAGTGCACAAATCGATCGAAGCGGTCGCCGATGCGCCGAAGCAGTCGCCCTACGCGCCTGCGGTCGAAGATCCGGGCAAACGCGGCGATTACGTCGCCGGCGGCCTGTACGCGCCGCACATCCAGGACAGTGCGCCTGATGCGATTCCCGATGTCGATGCGATCCCCGAGCCTGAAGTGAAGAACGAACCGCGTTCGCGCGTGGGCAACCGCAGCTATGCCGTGCTCGGCAAACGCTACCAGATCCGCGATACCGCCGAGGGCTATGTCGAAGAGGGCATGGCCTCGTTCTACGGCAAGAAATTCCACGGTCGTCTGACCTCGAACCAGGAGGTGTACGACATGTACGCCTTCAGCGCCGCGCACAAAGCGCTGCCGTTGCCGAGCTACGTGCGAGTGACGAACCTCGCCAACGGCAAATCGGTGGTGGTGCGGGTGAACGACCGCGGCCCGTTCCACGCCGGCCGCGTCATCGATCTCAGCTACGCTGCGGCGACCAAGCTCGGTTTCATCAAGCAGGGCACCGCGCGGGTCGAAGTGCGTGCGCTGATGCCCGGCGAAAGCCAGGGCAAGAGTCGCCGTGAGCGCACCGCACGCGTCCAGCCACCGCAGCCGGCCGTCGAACCGCAGCGCCCAACGGTGACGGATACATCGGTCTCGGCCGATGAGTTCGAGCGCTGGATGAAGACCCAGGGCATCCGTTTCGCTTCAGGCAAACCGGGCGAAGCCAAGCCCGACATGCCGTCGATGGCCAAGCCGTTGCCGTCGGAGCCGGTCGCGACCGCGCAGGACCGTGCCAGCGCGCGGGACAGCGACGTGCTGCTGCAGGTGGCGTCTTTCTCGGCCCGCGACAACGCCGAGCGTGCCCGCGACACGCTGCAGGCCGGTGGGCTTGAAGCGCTGCGGATCGATGAGGCCGCGGTCAACGGTCAGCCGGTATGGCGCCTGCGCATCGGCCCGGTGCCGTCGTCGCAGGTAGCGGAACTTTCCGCCCGCGTGGCCGATCTGGGCTTCGGTTCCGCGCAGATCA
>JANLSB010000231.1:0-6945 GCA_031362125.1 Lysobacterales bacterium
GTTGCCCGCCTTGATCGCGGCCTTCAGCCCGGCCTTGATCGCTTTGTCGGTGAGGGTGTCAGTTGCAGCCATACCGGGTAACTCTCCGCCGCTTGGGGCCGCTTTCGGCCAGTTACCCTGAATGTTACCCGGTCAAGGCCTGGGTGCAAGTGAAGTTACCCGGTCCCATGCGGACATGAAAAAAGCCGCAAGTCGTTGATTTACTTGCGGCTTTCGCCGTTTCTGGTCTCTTGTGGACCCTTGATTGGTAGGCCGTGCTGGGATCGAACCAGCGACCAAAGGATTATGAGTCCTCTGCTCTAACCAACTGAGCTAACGGCCCGCGCGGGCGATTCTAGGGACTGACCTGCGTTTGGGCGCGGGCTGCGGCACGATCTGATCGATCAGGCGCGAGCCCTCTTGCAGCAGGAACTGCTTGAAGGCCTGCGCCACCGGCGGCAGGCGCTTATTGCGGCGCTGCACGACGTACCAGTTGAGCATCAGCGGAAAACCCTGCACGTCGAGCACGGCCAGGCTGCCGGCGTGCAGCTCGCGGCTGACGGTGTGCGCCGACAGAAAGCTGACGCCCATGCCGGCAATCACGGCCTGCTTGATGGTCTCGGTGCTCTTGATCTGCATCGCGATGTGCAGCCGCGGCAGGTGACGGCCGAAGCCGTCGGCCATCGACTGCCAGGTGTCGGAGCCCTGCTCGCGCACGACGAATGGTTCGCGCATCAGCCGTGACAGCGTGATGCCGGTCTCGCCGGCCAGCGGATGGTTCGCCGCCGCGACGATGACATACGGGTGCGGTGCGAAAGCAACGCTGTCGGTATCGGCGCCAGCGGGCGGCCGCACCATGACGGCCAGGTCGGTGAGGTTGTCGGCCAGGTGGGTCAACAGGTCGGCGCGGTTGTGCACCGACAGGTTCAGGCTCACACCTTCGTGGCAGCCAGCAAACTCGACCAGCAGGCGCGGGAAGAAATAGTCGCCGGCGCTGATCACGGCGACATTGAGCTTGCCGCCGGCGACGCCCTTGAACTGCGTCATCGCGGCTTCAGCCTCGGCGAACTGGCCAATGATCATCCGGCTGTGGTGCAGCAACTCGGCACCTGCGGGCGTCAGGAAGACCTTCTTGCCGAGCTGCTCGAACAGCGCTAGCCCGGCGTGCTCCGCGAGCTTCTTGATCTGCGTCGACACCGCTGGCTGCGTCAGGTGCAGCTCTTCGGCGGCACGCGAGTAGCTCAGGCACCTGGCCACGGCCTCGAAAATCTTCAACTGGCGCAGCGTTGCGTGTTTCACCCTGGTCTCGGCATTCGCTGACTCATTACTTCAAGGGAATGCAAATCATCACTTAGTTTCATTATGCATTATCGACTTCGGCCCCTAGCATGGACTCATCCGATGCACACCACGCTCTCTTCCCCTCTAGTCAGGAGCCCCACCATGCAAGCGTCCAGCGCCCCTATCGCCAACATCGAAATCGACCGCGCCGCTTTTAACGCGGCCTTCTACGAACTTGGGCTGCGCTGGCACTGGGACAGCCGCACTTACGCCGGGCTGGCCGGCCAGGCCTGCGAACGCCGCCGCCTCCTGGGCTATCTCCACACCGAACAGGCCTCCCTGCTTCGCGCCTACGACGCAGAGTTTCTGACCGATGCCATCCTGCAGGCCAAGCAGCGCCGCCAAGCTGCGCTGGCGGCACGCTCGACGGATGACACGCCGCGCTTCGTCCGCCCCCCGGTGCGCTGCGACGAACTCGGCGCCTGAGCAGCGGCCATGAAAATCGCAATCATCGGCGCGGGGGCTATCGGGGGCTACGTCGGCGTCAAGCTCGCACTGGCAGGCAACGATGTGACCCTCATCGTGCGTGGCGCCAATCTCAAGGCGATCAAGGCCGCAGGCATGAAGCTCATCATGGCCGATGGCAGTCAGCAGATCGCGCCGCATGTGCGGGCAACCGACGACTACGCCGAGGCCGGGCCGCAGGACCTCGTGATCCTGGCGATGAAGGCGCACCAGCTCGAAGCGGTGGCCAAGGATGTACCCAGGTTGTTCGGGCCGGACACCGCGGTCGTGACGATGCAGAACGGGATCCCGTTCTGGTATTTCCACCAGCACGCCGGAGCATTGGCAGGCACGCGGGTGCGCAGCGTCGACCCGACAGGCATCGTCGGCGAATACATCCCCGCCGATCGCGTGATCGGCTGTGTCGTGTACCCGGCGTCCGAGTTGATCGCGCCGGGCGTCGTCCGGCACATCGAGGGCGACCGCTTTCCGATCGGTGAACTCGATGGCTCGTCGAGCCCGCGCGTCAACCGCATCTCCGCCTGTTTTGCCGAAGCGGGCTTCAAGGCCCCGGTGCTCAGCGACATCCGGGCGGAAATCTGGCTCAAGCTCTGGGGCAACATGACGTTCAACCCGATCAGCAGCCTGAGCCATTCCACCCTCGTCGACATTTGCCAGTTCCCGCTCACACGCAACCTGGCGGCAGCGATGATGCAAGAGGCCCAGACGGTCGCGCACAAGCTCGGCATCGAATTTCGCGTGTCGATGGAAAAACGGATCGCCGGTGCCGAAAAGGTCGGCAAGCACAAGACCTCGATGCTTCAGGACGTCGAGGCGGGGCGCGACCCGGAGATCGACGCCCTGGTGGGGTCCGTCGTCGAACTCGGGCGGCTCACCGACACGCCGACGCCGCACATCGACACCGCCTATGCGCTCGTCAAGCTGTTGGCCAAGGGCATGGACGATCAACGCGGCCACGTGCGGATGCAGTCCCTGGCCACCGTGGGCTGATCGGGCAAAGACGATGCGACGCGCACGCCGAGCCAAAGTGATTGCGACGCTCGGCCCGTCGTCGTCGGACACGGCCACGATCCGCGCGTTGTTCGAGGCCGGGGCCGACGTGTTCCGCCTCAACTTCAGCCACGGCACGCACGCCGATCATGCCGAGCGGCTGAGGATCATTCGGGCCCTGGAAGGCAAATGCTATCGACCCATCGCCGTGCTCGTGGATCTCCAGGGGCCCAAGCTGCGCCTGGGCACGTTCAATGGCGGCTCGGCCCACCTGGCTGAAGGCGCACGGTTTCGCCTCGACCTGAGCCCGCAAGCCGGCGATGCGCATCGCGCGCCGCTGCTCCACCCCGAGATCTTCGCTGCGCTTCGGAACGGCACTGAACTGCTGCTCGACGATGGCAGGTTGCGCCTGCGGGTCGACGCGTGCAGTGGCGAGCATGCCGACACCACCGTCGTGAACGGTGGCCGGATCTCCGACCGCAAGGGCGTCAACCTGCCCGGTGTGGTGTTGCCGATCTCGCCGCTGACACCGAAGGATCGTGAGGATCTTGCCTTCGGCTTGAGTCTGGGCGTGGACTGGTTCGCCTTGTCCTTCGTGCAGCGGCCCCAGGATATCGAAGAAGCACGCGCGGTCATCGGCGATCGAGCGTGGATCATGGCCAAGCTGGAGACGGCTGCCGCGATCGGCGAACTCGAAGGCATCGTTGCACTGGCCGACGGCGTGATGGTGGCCCGAGGCGACCTGGGGGTCGAGTTGCCCCCTGAGGCTGTTCCCGAATTGCAGCGCTGCATCGTGCGCACTTGCCGCAGGGTCGGCAAGCCGGTGGTTGTCGCCACCCAGATGCTGGAGTCCATGGTCCATGCGGCGGTGCCTACGCGTGCCGAGGTCTCCGACGTCGCCAACGCTGTCTATGAGGGCGTCGATGCCGTGATGCTTTCGGCCGAGTCCGCTTCGGGCGCGCACCCGGTGGCGGCGGTCGCCATGATGAACCGCATCATCGTGCAAGTCGAGTCGTCGTCCTCCTACCGAAGCGGCGTCGCTGCATCGCACCCGCCCGCCGAGGCCAGCACGGCCGATGCCCTGTGTGGTGCGCTGCGAGGCGTGGTGGCATTGATCGCGCCCGCAGCCGTGGTGACCTATACCGCAACAGGGCACACCAGCCTGCGCGCTGCCCGCGAGCGACCTGTGGCGCCCATCCTGGGCCTCACCCCACTGGTCGCGACGGCGCGTCGGCTGGGCCTGGTGTGGGGCGTGCACGCGGTACTTGTCGATCAGGTGCACGATATGAACCAGATGATCACCTGGGCCCATCGCATTCCCGTGATCGAAGGCTTCGTCGGTTCCGGCGACAACGTCGTCATCCTTGCAGGTCTGCCGTTCGGAGAATCCGGAACGACCAACCTGTTGCACGTGTCGAGGGTGCCTGGCGCAAGGCAAGCGCCAAGCCTGACAAATCTCCAACCCGGACCCAACCCACCATGAGCAAAGCCCTCGAAGGCTATCGAATCCTCGACTTCACGCATGTGCAATCGGGCCCGACCTGCACGCAACTGCTGGCCTGGTTCGGGGCCGATGTGATCAAGGTCGAGCGAGCGGGCGAGGGCGATGCCACGCGCGGCCAACTGCGTGACATCCCCGATGCCGACAGCCTGTACTTCACGATGCTCAACCACAACAAGCGCTCGATCACCATCGACACCAAGAAGCCGCAGGGCAAGCAGGTGCTCGAGAAGCTGATCAAGCAATGCGACGTGCTGGTCGAGAACTTCGCTCCCGGTGCGCTCGAGCGCATGGGTTTCGGCTGGGAGCGCATCCACGAGCTCAACCCCAGGATGGTGGTGGCGTCGGTCAAGGGCTTCGGCCCGGGCAAGTACGAAGACTGCAAGGTCTACGAGAACGTCGCGCAGTGCGCTGGCGGTTCGGCCTCGACCACCGGCTTCGACGATGGGCCGCCGATGGTCACGGGCGCGCAGATCGGCGACAGCGGCACCGGCTTGCACCTGGCGCTCGGGATCCTGGCCGCGCTGCTCCAGCGCCAGCACAGCGGCCGCGGCCAGAAGGTGCTGGCCCCCATGCAGGACGCCGTGCTGAACCTGTGCCGCGTCAAGCTGCGCGACCAACAGCGGCTCGAACGAACCCACACCTTGCACGAGTTTCCGCAATACCCGGACGGCAAGTTCGGGGACGCGGTGCCGCGGGCCGGCAATGCTTCGGGCGGCGGCCAGCCGGGTTCGATCCTGAAGTGCAAGGGCTGGGAGACCGACCCGAATGCCTACATCTACTTCATCACGCAGGGCGCCGTGTGGCCCGCCGTGTGCCAGGTGATCGGCGAGCCCGATTGGATCGACGACGAGGCTTACGCCACGCCGCAGGCGCGCCTGCTGCACCTGAAGCCGATCTTTGCGCGCATCGAGCAGTGGACCATGACCAAGACCAAGTACGAGGCGATGGAGATCCTCAACAAGTTCGACATCCCTTGCGGCCCGATCCTGTCGATGAAAGAAATCGCCGAAGACCCTTCGCTGCGCGCCAGCGGAACGATCGTCGAGATCGACCACCCGGTGCGAGGCAAATACCTGACCGTGGGCAATCCGATCAAGATGTCGGACAGCCCGACGCATGTGACCCGATCGCCGCTGCTGGGCGAACACACCGAGGAGGTGCTCGGGCAACTCGGCTATACGCCGTTGCAAATTTCGGCCCTGCGCGAAGAGCGCGTGATCTGAACACCTGACTCCCCCATGAACACTGAATTGCGCCACTGGGCCCGCTTCGAAGCCGCCGGCCACACCCGTTTCGGCACGCTCGAGGGCGACCGGATCACGGAATATCGCGGCGACATGTTCGGCGCACCGGAATTGACGGGCCAGGTGTTTGCGCTGAACAGCGTGCGCCTGCTTCATCCGATGCAACCCACCAAGGTCATCGCGCTGTGGAACAACTTCATTGCATTGGGTACGAAGCTGGGCCTTGCCGTACCCGCTGAGCCGCTGTATCTGCTGAAACCGCCGAACTCGTATGCCAACCCGGGCGACGTGATCCACCAGCCGCACAGCAGGGGCAAGGTGGCCTACGAGGGCGAACTCGGGATCGTGATCGGCAGAACCGCGACGGTGGTCGACGAAGCCAGCGCGATGGACCATGTCTTCGGCTACACCTGCGCCAACGACGTGACGGAGGTCGACATCCTGAATCGCGACGCTTCCTTCACGCAGTGGTCGCGGGCCAAGGGCATGGACAGGTTCTGTCCGATGGGGCCGGTGATTGCCACCGGACTGGAACCCGCCACGCTGGTCGTCAGGACCCTGCTGAACGATGAGCTGCGCCAAGACTACCCGATCGGCGACATGCGCTTTTCGGTGGCGCGCCTGGTCAGCCTGATCTCGTGCGACATGACGCTTTATCCCGGAGACGTGATCCTGTGCGGCACTTCCGTCGGCGTGGGATCGATGAAGCCCGGCAGTGAGGTGTCGGTCGAGATCGCCGGCATCGGCCGGCTCACCAACCGCTACGAACTGCGCTGAATCGCGCCGGTTGCAGGGGCCCGATTTAGGGCCTGGCCACCACCGTAACTGCCCTGCTGCGGCGCCTCGCCACCGGGTTGCACACGGATCGCGCAGTACTTGAACTCGGGGATCTTCGCGAAGGGGTCGAGTGCGGCATTCGTCAGCTTGTTGATCGCCGCTTCGTAGTAGCAGAAGGGCACGAAGACCGCGCCGCGCGGCGTGCCGTCGTCAGCGCGGGCGTAGAGCGACACGCTGCCGCGGCGCGAGGCGATGGTCACCACGTCGCCCGGCTTCGCACCCATGGCCGACAGGTCGAGCGGGTGGATCAGCGCCGTCGGGTCGGGCTCAAGCGCATCGAGCACCGTCGCGCGGCGCGTCATGCTGCCGGTGTGCCAGTGTTCGAGCTGGCGGCCGGTGATCAGCACCATCGGGTACTCGGCGTCGGGCCGCTCGGCCGCCGGGATGATGTCGGCGGGAACAAACTGGGCCCTGCCGCTTTCCCTGGGGAAGCTGTCGGTGAAGACCACGCTCTGTCCCGGGTCGCCTTCTTTCTCGGAAGGGTAGGTGACGGAGTTCTCGCGCTACATGCGCTCCCACGTGATGCCGCCGATGCTCGGCATCGTGTGGCGCATCTCGTCGATCACCTCGCTGACATGTCCGTAG
>JANLSB010000249.1:0-1776 GCA_031362125.1 Lysobacterales bacterium
ACCGCACGCTGGTTGAACGGATCAGGCCCGAGGAAGCCATCGATGTTGTCGGCGCGCAAGTTGGCTACCATCTCTGGCGGTGGCACCGAGCGGATCTGCACATCGGTGTCAGGGTCAAGTCCATGTTCAGCCAGATAATAACGCAGCAGGTAATTGTGCATCGAGAAATCGAAGGGAACCGCGAACTTGAAGCCCTTCCAGCTCTTCGGATCGCGCCTGTCCTTGTGCTTGTTCGCCAGCGTGATCGCCTGTCCGTTGATGTTCTCCACCGCTGGCATCGTGTAGGGGATGGGGTTGGAGCCGATGCCCAGCGAAATCGCCAGCGGCATGGGAGCCAGCATATGCGCCGCGTCATATTCCTTGTTGATCGCCTTGTCGCGAATCACGGCCCAGCCTGCCGTCTTGATCACTTCCACGTTCAGGCCATGCTTGGTGTAGAATCCCATGGGCGAGGCCATGATGATCGGCGTGGCGCAGGTGATCGGGATGAAGCCGATCTTGAGGTCCTTCTTTTCAGGGGCCGCACCTTGCGCGAAGGCATCTGTCGCCGTGGCGATGGGAAAGAGCGAGGCCAAAGCGGCAGATGCGGTTGTCGCCCCGACCGCCCTCAGGAAATTGCGCCGCTCGGCATCGACCGGAAAGATCGCGCGCATCACCGCGCCTTCGACCACGCGCCGGAGCTGGATGTCGGAACTGCCGAGAGCCGCCTTCTCATCCCTGCTCTGGTCCGCATCATGAGCGGCCTGACTGGCATGCTGGCCGCAATCGCAGCCGATGCGTGACAACCGGTATTTGGTGCTGAAAGCGTCACGAAATGCTGATGACACGTACGTCCTCCCGAAAGTGCAATTGCACGGGAAGTCAGCAATATGCGTGCCACTGGCAAGGCTGATCAGAATCTATACATATCGCATTGTCTTTGGGCGCTATTCTGCCAGTCAGCCTCAATCCGATCCTGTAACGCACAGTTAGAGAGCGGTCCGCCTAAAAAACAATCATTCTGCTTCGGGCAGCTTCCGCCGGCGGATGCGCTTGGCCGAAGCATCCGGAACTTCCTTCCAGTCCTGTGCCGTGAGATCGATCTCGCGAGGGTTCTGCATCCGCCCCCCGCTGCGGCGGACAAACCAGCGGCGGACCGAGGGCGTCAGCAAGGCCAGCCCGAAGACACCAGCGAGAAAGCCGGGGATGATGATCAGGAAAGCGCCAAGGCCCTTGAGCCAGGTCTCTGTAGCTTTGGTTCCATCCAGAACGATGCCTCCACTACCGCGCTTCAGAAGGCTGGACAGTTTCTGCCTGATCACGCGTGTGACGAAAATCGTGCCCAGCACTGTCTTCATGATAAACAGGAAAAACGCGAGGCTTCCGCCCGTCCAGCTCGCGACAAGATTGAACGCCATGATCTCCGCCGCGATCCATGCGGCGAAGGCAATCAGGCCAAACAGAGGTGATATTGAGCGCACGGCTGTCAAATCTTGTGAGCGGGACTGGCGGATGGTAAACATCTCGCCCACATATGCGCGGTGAGGCTTGCTGATTCAAGGCGATGCCGCGCGCCAACCCAAACGGAATGCGATTCATGTCAGGCGGAAACGATCTCATCCTCACGCTGGTTTTCCTTGGCCTTGCGGTCTTTGTGATCATCAAGCTGCGGTCAGTGCTGGGCACCAGGGCCGGATTCGAGACGGACCTGACGAACCGGGGGTTCAACCTTTCGATGTTAGCACGGCGCACCTCGATGCGCCGCCGTGATTTCACAGGGCTAACCTCGTACAACTT
>JANLSB010000295.1:0-1910 GCA_031362125.1 Lysobacterales bacterium
CAACCGGCGTTTCGTGGACGCGTTTACGTCGCGGTCGCGGTGTTGAATCTGGTGGCATCGTTCGCGACGTTCGCCATCGGGCTGCAGACCTCCGATGCGCTGTTGATGGGTTTCAGCACGGTCGGTCTGTTCAACGGTACCCAGATGCTGATCCGGCGCGCTCGGCCGCTGACGATCACGCGCTGGTGGATGAGAGAGCATATCGCTGCGATGCTCGGCTGCGGCGTCGCCACGCATATCGCCTTCCTGGCGATCGGCATGAATCGCGTGATCGACATGCTCGGAATCAAGCCGCCGAGCTGGTACGGCTTGATCGCATGGTTCGGTCCGCTGATGGTGGCCGCGGTGTGCGGGTTCTGGTTGAGCCGCAAGTATGTGCCGAAGGCGACCGCCGGTGCGGCGGTGACGAGTCGGGCATGATCCGACCGAGTCCAGCGGATGCCGCAAACGAAAGGCCGCAGTCATCGCTGCGGCCTTTTCGACATGCGCAAACCGGGGCGGCTCAGGAATGCCCGTTGAACAATTCGCGACCGATCAGCATCCGCCGGATTTCGTTGGTGCCCGCGCCGATCGCATAGAGTTTGGCGTCGCGCAGGATGCGGCCGGTCGAGTATTCGTTGATGTAGCCGTTGCCGCCGAGGGTCTGGATCGCTTCCAGCGCCACTTGCACCGCCGAGTCGGAGGCATGCAGCAGACAGCTCGCGGCGTCGATGCGCGATTTGTGGCCGGCGTCGTAGTCGCGCGCGACCTGATAGGCGAAGGCGCGCGACGACTGCATCGCGGTGTACATGTCGGCGATCTTGGCCTGCATGATGCCGAAAGTGCCGATCGCCACATCGAATTGCTTGCGCTCGCGCACGTAGGGCAGGGCGACATCCATTGCCGCCTGCATCAGGCCGAGCGGGCCGCCGCTCAGGACCAGACGCTCGGTGTTCAGGCCGCTCATCAGCACCTTCACGCCTTGATGAACTTGGCCGAGCACGTTTTCGACCGGAATTTCGCAGTTCTGGAACACCAGTTCGCAGGTGTTGCTTCCGCGCATGCCGAGCTTGTCGAGTTTCTGCGCGGTGCTGAAGCCCGGCATGCCTTTCTCGACGATGAAAGCGGTCATGCACTGGCTGCCGGCGTCTTTGCCGGCGGTGCGCATGTACACCACCAGCACGTCGGCCTCGGGGCCGTTGGTGATCCACATCTTGTTGCCGTTCGCGACCCACGTATCGCCGCGCAGTTCGGCGCGGCAGCTCATCGAGCCCACCACATCGGACCCGGCACCCGGTTCGCTCATCGCCAGCGCGCCTTTCCATTCGCCGCTGCAGAGTTTCGGCAGATACTTCCGACGCTGCGCTTCGTTGGCATTCGCGTAGAGGTTGCTGACGCACAGATTGGAGTGCGCGCCATAGCTCAGACCCACCGAGCCCGACGCGCGCGAGATTTCCTCCATCGCCACCAGATGCGCCAGATACCCCATGTCGCTGCCGCCGTACTCGCCAGCGACGGTCATGCCCAGCAATCCCATCTCGCCGAGCTTCGGCCACAGATCCTGCGGAAAGACGTTCTCTTCGTCGATCTTCGCCGCGCGCGGCGCGATTTCGGCGTCCGCGAAGCGGCGCACCGCATCTCGGAGGGCATCGATGTCTTCACCGAGCGGGAATGGGCGCATCTTGCATCCTTGGATTCATTGAAGAGTTCTGACGGAGCCAAAGCCCCCTTGAGTCAAGGGGGCTGCCGCGTAGCGGCGGGGGATGTGGCAGCGAAGCATGGGGCCCAGAAGCATGGGGCCCAAGGTCTGCGAAGCAGACTTCGGGTGATTTCCGGCAAATCCGGAAATCATCAATGCCCGCGCATGCGTCCGAGGAACCGCGGCGCGGTGCGACCCATCGGCAGTTTCAACTTGCCGATGGCGGCGATGC
>JANLSB010000363.1:0-2846 GCA_031362125.1 Lysobacterales bacterium
CTGCGGAAATACTCGCGCTGGTCGCGCCATGACGGGAAACGCGCTTCGACCTCGCGCCAGTAGGCGGGCGAGTGATCGTGATGGATCAGATGACACAGTTCGTGCACCAGCACGTACTCGAATGCGACGGGCGATGCCAGCACCAGCGACAGATCCAGCGCGACAGTGCCATCGGGGGCGAGCGAGCCCCACTGCGAACTCAACACTTTCAACTGCACGCGGCGCGGCGCGCGCGGCAGCGACGGCAAATAGAGCGGCATCCAGCGGCCGATGTCGGCGCGCGCTTCGGCTTCGTAGAAATCGCGTAGCGCGCGGCGCATCGCCGGATCGCCGGCGCGCACGGTGGTCTGGAACACCAGTGCGTCGCCGTCGCGCCGGATCGCGGTGAAACGCCCGCGTTCCCAGCGAAGCGGCACCGACTCGCCGCGCAGCGGCAGCAGAGTGCTTTCGTCGCGGCGCAGCGCGATGTCGTCAGCATTCAGCAACTGGTCGAGCTGCGCGTGCAGCCAGTCGCGATGTTCGACCAGAAAACGGTCCCCGGCCACCAGGCTTGCGCGCTGCGGCAGGGTGAGGCGAACGCCACGCTCGCTCACCGACAGCTTGATCCGGCGCGCGCGCGGATCGCGGACGCGCAACACATCGACTCTGCGCCCGTCGTCGAGCTGCAGCGGCACGCAGTCGCGCTGTTGTGTTCTGGCTTCAGGCAGACGTGCGATCGACGCAAGCCCGCGCAGACGGAAACGGAAAGGCATGCGAAATGCTAACCGCTGCGCGTTGCGCGGGGAAGCAAGACCGTCATTCGGCCCTGGACAGCTTCAGGGCGGGTTCCAGGGTCAGGAACAGCCGTCTCACTTCTCCGCTGAACAGCGCGAATCGGGCGCCGAGTTCGGCGCGCATGTCCTCGCGATCGTCTGATTCGAGTTGATCGACCGCGCCGTCGAGGAATTTCAACTTGCGGATGATCAGATCTTCGCCAAGCACGAAGCTCAGATGATCGTCCAGCGTGAGTGCCAGCCGCGTGACCTGCTTGCCGGCTTCCAGATGTTTGGCGATCTCGTCGCTTTGCAGTTCCTGATGCTGGCATTTCACGATCGCGCCATTGTCGGTCGGGTCGCGCAGCTCGCATTCGTCGCCCAGCGACAGACCCTGCGGCAGCGGATCGCCGGCGATCCAGCTGGTCAGGATCGAGCGCGGCGCGACTTCAGCGTTCAGCGGCAGCGCCGGAAAGCTGCCCATCGCATGACGGACGTCGGACACCACCGCTTCTGCGGTCTTGCGTGACGACGTGTCGACTGCGATGAAACCGTTGCCGCAGTCGATCATCGCGTCGGTGCGGCCGGGGCGAACGAACGCGCGCGGCAGCAATTCGTGCACCAGATCCTCCTTCAGGCGCTTGCGCGCGCGGCCGCCGAGTTTGCGGCCTTCCTTTTCTTCGATTGCTTCAAGTTTTTTCTGCAGTAGATCGTTGACCACCGCGCCGGGGAGAATCTTGTCTTCACTGCCGGCTGCGAGCCAGATCGCATCGCCGAGCCGGTGCGACAGCGTTTCGGTATCGGCGCGGCCGAACGGCGGCACGAAGCCGCGCGACGACAGCTCCAGCGCACCGACCGGCTTGAGCGTGCATTCGGCGAGACCGGTGTCGAGATCGGAGAAGTTCAGCGAGGCAGGGAAGCGGAAAAAAGTAAGATTTCGAAAAAACATCGCGTATCCGAATGAGAGAGATGTCATCCCGGGGCCGCAGGCCGAGGGATCTGTTGTTGAACAAGGGGCTTAAACGGCAAAGAAAGCATGTCCCTCGGCCGATGGCCGCGGGATGACAGTGCTATGACGCTTCCAGATTCCCGTGCGCGGATTCCGGCTCGCCCGCCAACCACGCATGCGCGTCCGGCAGTCCGCGGCCGCCGCGTTGGCCCAGCGAGAGAAAATCGAACAGCTTGGGATCGCTCAGCTGCGCCGGGCTGACGTTGCCCAGCGCGCGCGCGATCTGTTCGATGCGGCCGGGCGTGTCGCGCTCCCAGCCATCCATCATTTTCTTCACCTGTTTGCGCTGCAGATTCTCCTGCGAGCCGCACAGGTTACACGGGATGATCGGAAACTGTTTCGCTTCGGCATAGGCGGCGATGTCGTCCTCGCGCACGTAGGCCAGCGGTCGGATCACTACGTGCTTGCCATCGTCGCTCAACAGCTTCGGCGCCATGCCGCCGAGCTTCGCGTGGAAGAACAGATTGAGGAAGAACGTGGCCACGAGGTCGTCGCGATGATGGCCCAGTGCGATCTTGGTGAAACCCTGCGCTTCCGCGTGCGCATACAGCGCACCGCGCCGCAGTCGCGAGCACAGCGAACACATGGTCTTGCCCTCGGGCACCACGCGCGTCACGACCGAATACGTGTCCTGCTCGAGAATCCTGTAATCGACGCCGATCCTGTGCAGATACTCCGGCAGTACATGTTCGGGGAAATCCGGTTGTTTCTGGTCGAGATTCACGGCAGTGATCGAGAACGACACCGGCGCCTTCTTCTGCAGCTGCAGCAGGATGTCGAGCAGCGTGTAGCTGTCCTTGCCGCCGGACAGACACACCATCACCCTGTCGCCGTCTTCGATCATCCCGAAATCGGCGATCGCGCGGCCGACCTGGTGGCGCAGACGCTTCTCGAGCTTCTGCGCATTGACCGAGCGGGGGTTGGGGCGGGGGGAGGAGTCCATGGCCCGCGGATTCTAGCGCGTGGATGCGGCCCGACCCGGCGCGTGTACGATGCGCGACCCGTCGGACCCGCCGTCCTCACCCTGACAGGACCCGCGCTTGGACACCGTCTCCCGCGACAGCGTCACGCCCCAGGTCCTCGCC
>JANLSB010000409.1:0-2422 GCA_031362125.1 Lysobacterales bacterium
GTTGAAGATGCCCATGTACAGGCCCATCTTCTTCGCTTCGACGCAGGACGCCAGCAGCGCATAGGGCATCGACAGGATGCTGGCCCATGAGATGCCGACCAGCGCGAACGACAGGATCAGGTATCCCGGCGACGGCACAGACGCCATCGACAGGAAGCCGATGCCGCCCAGCAGCAATGAGACGAAGTGCACGAGTTTGCGATTGAGCACAAAACGCGCCGCGTAGAAACTCAGCAGCAGCGCCACGACCATCGACGACAGCCCGTAATAACCCATGTACGAGCCGACCAGATCGGCTGCGTTCTGATACGCGGCATTCGCCGACTGGAAGGCCTCGGCATGTGCCGGAATCGTCATGTCAAACGCTTTGGCATCCGGGGCAGGGGCCTTGAACACGTGCTCGGTCAACGCCGGAGTGGCCATGCTCCACATGCAGAAGAACGACAGCCAGCTGAAGAACTGCACGACGCCGATGCACAGCATCTGTCGCGGCATGTGCAGGATGTTCTGGATGATTTCACCGATGAAGTTGCCAGACAATTTTTTTTCTTCGGTGAAACGTTCGAGATCTTCGGGTGGATATTCCTTGGTGGTGAACACGGTCACCAGAATGCTGGTCAGGAACACGAATGCACCGATCGCGAACGCCACCTTCACCGACATCGGCACCACGCCCGGACCGGCTTCGTTGGAGACACCCAACTGGTTGACGAACCACGGCAGGTTACTCGCTACCCAAGTGCCGATGCCGATGATCAGCGTCTGCAGCACGAAGCCGTACGAGCGCTGCTGTTCCGGCAGTTTGTCCGCGACCAGCGCACGGAACGGCTCCATGCTGATGTTGATCGACGCGTCCAGCACCCAAAGCAGACCCACCGCCATCCACAGCGTCGGCGAGTGCGGCATGAAGATCAATGCGATCGAGGCGAGGATCGCGCCGATCAGGAAGTAGGGCCTGCGCCTGCCAAGAATCGGATGCCAGGTGCGGTCGCTGAAGTAGCCGATGACCGGTTGCACCAGCAGGCCGGTCAGCGGCGCTGCGATCCACAGCATCGGCAGTGCATCCTTGTCCGCGCCCAGCGTCTGGAAGATGCGTGACATGAAACCACCCTGCAACGCGAATCCGAACTGGATGCCCAAAAAGCCGAACGACATGTTCCAGATCTGCCAGAACGACAGCTGCGGTTTTTGGCGCGTGGTGCTTGGGTTCATCGTGATGTCCTTGAGGGAAGTGCGCGCAGCCGGCGTCGTCTTGATTGCGCGGCCAACGATGCCCTTGCGGATCGCGCACGGCACGTTGCAGTGCAGCAATAGCGCGGGATTTTGTCGTGTAAACGTATTCAGCCGCGCGACCGTCGCGCGCGTGGCATCGTCGCGCTCCCGGGCAGCCACGGCGGAAGCGTACCAGCATGCAGCAGCCACGCTCACGCGCAGGCTCACATCGTCCAGGCTTACATCGTCTTGGCGGCGCAGTGTTTGGCGATGAATTCCTCGTGGGTGGGCATCGCGCGGGTGCAGTTGGCGATCACGCCGCGGATGTTGCCCATGAATTCGGTGATCTTCTCTTCGGGATAGACATCCACCAATGCGTGGTACGACCGCGGTGCCATGCGCTGGCCGTGCATCACCTGCACCCAGCTCGGCTCGGCGAACAGCTCGCTGCCGTCGCGGAAGATCCGGCCATTGCTGTTGAACAGCGCCATCTTGCGGGTCAGCGATTCGGGAATGTCCATCGTGCGCACGTAGTTCCAGAACGGCGTGTCGTCGCGTTCGGTGGCGTGGTAATGCAGGATCAGGAAATCGCGGATCTTGTCGAACTCGAAATCGGAGTGGGTGTTGAATTCGTCGATGTCGGTCTCGTCGAAGCCGCGGTGCGGGAAGAACGCGGTCAGCCGCGCGATGCTCGACTGGATCAGATGGATGCTGGTCGATTCCAGCGGTTCCATGAAGCCGCTGGCCAGACCGATCGCGACCACGTTCTTGTTCCAGAATTTCCTGCGCTTGCCGGTCGCGAAACGCAGCACGCGCGGTTCGGCCAGCGCCTCGCCTTCGAGGTTGGCCATCACCACGGCGGTGGCTTCGTCCTCGCTGATGAACTTGCTGCTGAAGACATGACCGTTGCCGACCCGGTGCTGCAGCGGGATGCGCCACTGCCAGCCGGCGTCGCGCGCGGTGGAGCGCGTGTACGGCGTGAGCGGCGTGGTGCGCACGCAGGGGACGGCGACGGCGCGGTCGCAGGGCAGCCAGTGGGTCCAGTCGATGTAGCCGGTCTTGAGCGTCTGTTCGATCAGCAGGCCGCGGAAGCCCGAACAGTCGACGAACAGCTGCCCCGGAATGCGCTCACCGCTGTCGAGCGTGATCGCGGTGACGAAGCCGTTCTCGGGGTTCTGCTCGACGCCCATCACCTTGCCTTCGGTGCGGA
>JANLSB010000432.1:0-10690 GCA_031362125.1 Lysobacterales bacterium
CACGCAAATCTGGAAAACGCTCTTTGCCAAATCGATACCAACCAGTTTAGCCTTCATGTCGGACGCCTCCTTCTGTTGACTGTGGTGCTGCATCCCAGTGTGGCTCGTTGAAGCCGTAAGTGGGAGGCGTCCATTTCAACACCCACAATTCTGCGTAAGCGTCCGCCCACCCCGCCTTCCATCCGTTGGGAAACCCAGGACACCCACAATCAGTCCAAGGGAAGGCGGAATCCAGGACACCCACAGTTCTGTCCCGCCCGCCAGAGACGAGACCGGGACACCCACAATTCTGCGGCGTAAGCGTCCGCCTTCCATCCGTTGTGGCAAGAGCCCAGGCTCGCAGCCTTTCCAAGCCGGAGACGCGCGAATCAGGACACCCATAGTTCTGGCGAATCAGGACAGTTCTGCCCCGCCCACCAAAAACAGCAAAGGCACTGCCGCCGCAGTGCCCTTCATTCATCAAATCCGAATCTCCACCACACACCATCCTCGGAAAACCGAACCAGGACACCCACAATTCTGCGTAAGCGTCCTCCCACCCCACCTTCAATCCGTTGTGGCAAAAACTCAGGGGCGCAGCCTTTCCAAGCCGGAGCAAAACCAATCGGGACACCCACAATTCTGCCCCGATGAAACGTAAGCGTCCGCCCACCCCACCTTCCATCCGTTATGGCAATAGCCCAAGGGCGCAGCCTTTCCAAGCCGGAGAGGCGAGATGTCGAAGCAAGCGAAGGTGACCAGCAGCGACCACATGCGGTCTGCTGCAGCTCAGCCGCCGCGCAACCCGTCCAGGTCGCTCGGCATCAACTGCCGATAGTGCATCACGGTCAGGATTTCGATGCGGTCGGCCTGGATGCGATAGATCAGTCGATACGGCCGCTCCAACAGTTCGCGGATATCCGCATTGGCGTACTGCGACAGTCGCTTGCCCAGCAACGGCGGCTGTTCCAGCTCGAGCGAACGACGGATCAAGCGGATCGCCATCTCACGCCCCGCATTGGGCGAGTTCTTTGCGATATACGCTTCGATTTCGCGTAGCCGGAGTCTCGCATCCGGCGTCCAGAACACATTCATTCGGACAGCATGAACTCTTTGAGCAGCGCTTCGGCAGGGATCAATTGCCCGGCATCCGCCTGCGCCAAACCACGGTCGATCGCGCGATGCAGTGCGGCTTCATAGATCAACTCGTTCCAACCCGCCGTTTCCGGCAGGCTGTCGATCAGCTTGTGCGCTTCTTGTTTGAACACGACGGACATGGGTGGGCTCCAGCTCTTGGTCTTCTGCATTCTACCCCCATGCCAGTCGCGTCCACATCAGGACGCCCCTATCAGCACGAATCAGGGACACCCACAGTTCTGCCCCACCCGCCAAAAACAACAAAGGCACTGCCGCCGCAGTGCCCTTTGTTCATCAAGCCCAAACATCCACCCGCGAAAACCAGGACACCCACAATTATTTCGAGACCGGGATGAACGCAGCAGCCGCATCAGGACACCCACAGTTCTGTCCAGCCCGCCAGAAAAAGCAAAGGCACTGCCATCGCAGTGCCTTTCGTTCATCAAATCCAAATCTTCACCCACACACCATCCTCCCGCTTCGGGCGTCATGGCTCCGCACGCGCGCCTTCACCCAGCCCCAGCCAACCTCGCAGCAAGCCCGATCCCCTTCAGCCACGCCTGCCCCATGCGTTCTGCGATCTCGATCAAGTCATCCACTTCGCCGATGACCCGCCAATAGCCAGAACCGATCGCCTTCACCCGCGTCGCCCACCGCTCGGGCCGACGCTCCAGCGTTTGCAGCACCGGCGGCATATCGATTGCAATGCGCCCCTTCTTGCCCGGCGCGAACTGCCTTCCGGTCCACTCCAACAGGTGCAGATAATCCGCCGTCGTCACCGATGCGGTATGGCCGATCGAACCTGCAATCGGCATCATGCGCTGATCGAGCATCCGCCGATCGCGCTTCGCATCCGCAATCCTCTGCTTCACGCTGGTATGCCGCGACCCTTGCAAGGTGTTGGCTATACCCGCACGGATCGGATTCAGATCGACATACACCATTGCCGCGAGCAGCGCGCGCTCGTCGCATAGCAGCTGCGACTTGAAGCGGCCCTCCCAGAACCGCCCTGTGCAGCCGTCTTCACGATTGGCGCGCCGTGCGATCGGCTCGGCGAGACAGCGCATGAACCAGGACAGGCTGCCGAGCCGGGCACGGATCAACGCCATGCGCATGGTGTTCGACATCAGTCGCTGGCGTTTCTGCCAGCGCGCTGCGTCCGTATCCTCGCGGGGCGGAAACAGGCGAACCCAGCGTCCGGCAACGTCTTCATCCGACCAGTCCGAAATCTGTGTCGGGTCGATTTGAACGACAAGATGCAGATGGTTGCTCATCACCGCATACGCATGCACGGCGACCGCGAAGCATTCCGCCATTCGCTGGATGCGGTCTTCAACCCAGTCTTTGCGATGCTCGAACGACCGCCCGGTGTACTGGTCGACGCCGCACAGGTACGCGCGGCGGACGCAGCGTTGTACGCAATGGAACATGCCGCCGGTTCCGGGTGGGATGAGCTGTGATCGGGCCTGGGTCATGCGCCGATATTGGCAGCCGCAACAATGGCTCGGTATCGGAAAAGTCTGGATATCGGCTAGGGGTTTCCCTACATTGTGGGTGTCCCGAGAAAAAGAAGGTCCGCAATGCCCGAACACGCCCTCGAAGCCTGGCATCGCCTTGTCGACAGCCGCGACCCCAGCGGCTTGAGCGACTTGCTCGCGGACGATGCGGTCTTCCACTCGCCCGTAGTCCACACCCCTCAGCGGGGCAAACGTCTTGCGGCTGGATATTTGGAAGCGGCTTTCCAGGTATTTTTCAACCCAAGCTTTCGCTATGTGCGCGAGATCGTCGGCGAGTCGGACGCAATGCTGGAGTTCGAGACCGAAATCGACGGCATCCTGGTCAACGGCGTCGACATGATCCGGTGGAACGATGCCGGTCGGATCGTCGATTTCAAGGTCATGCTGCGGCCTCTGAAGGCGATCAATCTGATCCACCAGAAAATGGCGGCGATGCTCCAGCCCAGCCAGTAACGCGACCGATTGCCACGACTTCCAATGAACCACGCCGAGCACTACGCATCCATCTTCGCCTTCCTCACCCGCATCGGCGTGCCCATCGCGAAGGAGACGCTGCCTGCGGACACCTTCCTGCCCGGGATCGCACTACGGGCCGGTGGGCTGGTGGTCGATACCGACAAACTCTTGTGGCCCGGCGATCTGCTGCACGAAGCCGGGCATCTGGCGGTATTGCCCGCTGCGCTGCGCAGTGAGGCGCACGACGATGATCCGAATCACGCCGATGTCGAGCATGCCGGCGAACTTGAAGCGATGGCGTGGGCGTACGCGGCGGCGGTCGAGCTGGAGCTGCCGATGGAAGTGCTGATCCACAACGGCGGTTATCACGGCAAGGCGCGGGATCTGCTGCAGATGTACACCTTCGGCGTGTATCCCGGCCTGCGTGGACTGTGCGAGAGCGGAATGGCGGCGGCGCAGGGATTCACGCCTGATTGCGGGCCGGTGCAATACCCGCAGATGCTGCGCTGGCTACGCGCTTGAAGATGTGAGTCGTAGGGCGGGCCCTGGCCCGCCATTGCGGTTTCGCCGATCGCTTCGCATGATGATAGAAACAGTTTCGATCGTTGCAATGATGATTGGACAGACTGCGATGGCGGGCTTGAGCCCGCCCTATGGATCCGTCGGAGTTCCAGTTGCGAACTTCGCGCCGAAACGATCGCACAACACATTCTTCTGCACTTTGCCCATGCTATTGCGCGGCAGGTCGGCAACGATCTCCATCGCCTTCGGCTGCTTGTAGCGCGCGAGTCGATCGCGCAGCGCGGCATCGATGGCAGCGAGATCGATCGCGACGCCCGGCTGCGCCACCAGCACCGCCACCACCGCTTCGCCGAAATCCGGATGCGGGACGCCGATCACTGCGGATTCCAGCACGCCGGGCTGCTCGTCGAGCAGCAGTTCGACCTCCTTCGGATAGACGTTGAAACCGCCGGTGATGATCAGGTCTTTCTGGCGGCCGACCAATGTCAGATAACCATCGTCGCTGAGGCAGCCGAGGTCGCCGGTGATGAAGAAGCCATTGTCACGGAATTCCTCCCGGGTTTTTTCGGGCATGCGCCAGTAGCCCTTGAATACGTTGGGGCCACGCACTTCGACCACGCCCGTGTCGCCTGCGGGCAACGGTGCGCCGGTCGCAGGATCGGTCACGATCACCTCGATCCCCGGCAGCGGCAGCCCGACGGTGCCCGCGCGGCGCTCACCGTCGTATGGATTCGAGGTGTTCATATTGGTTTCGGTCATGCCGTAGCGTTCGAGGATGCGATGCCCGGTGCGCGCCACGAACGCGACGTGCGTTTCCGCGAGCAGCGGTGCGGAGCCCGACACGAACAGTCGCATGCGTTCGCACAGTGCGCGATCGAAACGCGAAGCATCCAGCAGGCGCGTGTAAAACGTGGGCACTCCCATCAACACCGTCGCGCGCGGCAGCAGGTGCAGGATCGCCTCGGGATCGAAGCCCGGCAGGAACAGCATCGATGCTCCGCTGAGCAGGACGACATTCGTCGCCACGAACAAGCCGTGGATGTGGAAGATCGGCAGCGCGTGCAGCAGTACGTCTTCGGAAGTGAAGCGCCATTCGCGCGTCAACGCCTCCGCGTTGGAGAGCAGATTGCCGTGGCTCAGCATCGCGCCTTTCGAGCGCCCGGTGGTGCCCGAGGTGTAGAGCAGCGCGGCGAGATCGTCATCGCTGCGATCTTCGACAGCGCACCTCCCGCTTTGCGCGTCGCAGAGATCGTGGAACGTGCCACGCCCGTACGCGTCCAGCGTCAGCAGTCTGGCGGCGTGCGTGACCGCGATCGGCGCAAGCGTATCGACGCGCGCGGGATCGGCCAGCAGCAGAGCAGGCTCGGCGTCGCCGACGAAGTAGTCCACTTCCGCTGCGGTGTAGGCGGTATTGAGCGGCAGGAACACCGCGCCGACCGCGACCGTTGCGCCGTAGACGGCCAGGGCTTCGGGTGTCTTCGCGATCTGTATCGCGACCCGATCTCCGCTGCGCACGCCCTGCGCACGCAGCGCATCGGCTGCGCGATGCACCATCGCCAGGAATTCGACGCCGGAAATGGTGGTCGCGTCGGCCAGAGCGAGGAAAGGCTGAGTCCTTTCGGCAAGTGGCGCGAACAGTCGATCGTAGAGCGGATTCGGCATGGCAACCCTCGGGTTGGGATCGGCGCGCGCGGTTCGCGATGCGCAAAGATATACGCAATGCTAACCGGAGTTCCTTGCCAGAATTTCGGTATATGCTTGCACTGCCGCATTCACCGCAATGCGTCGCCATCCCAACTACGCCAAGGACTGCATATGTCGATCGTTTCGCGCCTGTTTCCCCGTTTGCACCCGTCGCTACCGCAGAACGATTCTCCCGGCGGCAGACGCCAACGCCAAAAACAGCTGAAGGAAAGCCAGCAGAAGTACGTCTGGGACGATCAGATGCCGAACGTGGTGGGCGTGCCGATGGCGGCCTCCGTGCCATCCGCCGATGAGCCGAGCCTGCCCTGGCTGCTGCTGGTCGTCGAAACGGGTCTGAAAATCGCCGAAAACCTTATTGTGGTGAAGATTGAGAGCGGCAAACAGAAAGGCCTGGCCGAGAACGCCTCGGCGCAAAAGCGTCTGGCCGA
The DNA here is from genome assembly GCA_031362125.1 of Lysobacterales bacterium. Classification (GTDB taxonomy): domain Bacteria; phylum Pseudomonadota; class Gammaproteobacteria; order Xanthomonadales; family Xanthomonadaceae; genus Lysobacter_I. The sequence goes on from JANLSB010000432.1 coordinate 5,744, forward strand.
AGTGCGCAGCCGGCTCGCTGCGACGCAGTCGCTGAAAAACAGTCACCCGGACGAGGCGCTGACCGGCGCTGCGGAGGAACTCCTGTCGGCTGCGAAGCATGTCGCCGTACAGCATGCCGACTCGTTCGAGGACATGCTCGCGGAGTTCAAGCAGCTGGTCGCGGAATTCGAGCATGAGACCAGCCAAGGCAATACGCTGGCCGAGTACGAGGCGCTGTTCAAGACGCTTCCGCTGCCAACGATCGCGCATGAGTTCATGGACGATGCCAGCTTCGCGCGCTACCGCATCGCCGGGCCGAATCCGATGCTGATCCGCGGCATCGACGTGTTGCCTGCGAACTTGCCGCTGAGCGCTTCGCAATATCATGCAGTGATGGGCGCGGGCGACAGCTTGGCCGCCGCGCTGGCCGAACATCGCTTGTATCTGCTCGATTACAGGGAACTCGATTACCTCGCCGCAGTTCCCGGCCAGACCAACGGGCTGACCAAGCATGTGTTCGCGCCGATCGCGCTGTTCGCGATCCCCAAGGGCGGCACGCAGATCGTGCCCGTGACGATCCAATGCGGGCAGGATCCGGCGAAGCATCCGCTGTTCTTCCCGGCAGCACAGGGCAGCGCGCTGGGCTGGGGCTGGCAGATGGCGAAGACCGTGGTGCAAGTGGCAGATGGCAATTATCACGAACTGTTCGTGCATCTGGCGCGCACCCATCTGGTGATGGAGGCGTTCGCGGTCGCGACCCATCGCTGTCTTGCCGATAATCACCCGATCCTCGTCCTGCTTGTCCCGCATTGCCTCGGCACGCTGTTCATCAACAACGCTGCAGCGAAGTCGCTGATCTCGCCCGGCAGCCCGATCGACCACGTTTTCGGCGCACCCATCGAGCGATCGCAGCATGCTGCCGGCGTTGATCGGCTCGGCTTCGACTTCTACGCGAACATGTTGCCGGCCGATCTGGCCGCGCGGCGCGTCGACGACCCGGCGCGGCTGCCGGAGTATCCTTATCGCGACGATGCGCTGCTGGTCTGGGCAGCGATCAAACAATGGGTGCACGATTATGTCGGCGTCTACTACGCGGACGATGCAGCCTTAACCGGCGATAGCGAACTCGCCGAGTGGAGCAAATCGCTGCTCGCCGATGGCAAGATCAAAGGCTTCAAGCCGATCAAGCACCGCACGCAGCTGATCGACGTGCTGACGATGGTGATCTTCACCGCCACCGCGCAGCATTCGGCGGTGAATTTTCCGCAGAAGCCGCTGATGACCTACGCGCCAGCGATCACCGGGGCCGGCTGGCAGGACGCACCTGCGACCCAGAGCGGCCACAGCGAGCAGCAGTGGCTGGCGATGTTTCCGCCGGTCGACATCGCGCTAGAGCAGTTGAACTTGCTGTATCTGCTTGGCTCGGTGCATTTCCGCGCGCTCGGCGACTATCGCAGCAATGATATTCCGTATCTGGAATGGTTCGAGGATCGTTCTATCACGAAAAGCGGTGGGCCGCTGGAACGCTTCCAGCAATCGTTGCACGACGTGCAGGCGCAGATCGACGCACACAACACCACACGGATCAGCTATTCGTTTTTATTGCCGAGTGGCATTCCCAACAGCATCAATATCTGAGGAAACCGACGCGCGAACGAGACGACGGCTGGGGTGGTTGCGGGGGAGAGGGGCTTTCGTTTTGTGCATAGGCGAAACGGATCGTTCTCGATACCTCTTGAAAACGCCCATCCGCTTGTTGACTATAGCGCCAGCGAGGGGTCACGCTGGGCCCGCACTTCGGGACCAGCGCGATCAACAGGAGGCTTGCGTACGACGTTCAACAGCGCGACTGTAGAACATGGAATGGATTCCGGCAGCCAGCAGCTGTCGTTACTGCGGCGCTCGCCGACAGGAGTGGCATGGACGCGATACCGATACGATCTTCGAACCACCAGGACGAGCTGATCTGCCATTGCGCGAATGTCGGTCGGGGGCGCATCAAGGCGGCCATCGCCACCGCGCCTGCTTCCACCCTCGAATCGCTCGGCGCACAGCTCGGCTGCGGCGTGCAATGCGGCTGCTGCCGGCCGCTGCTGCAGGAGTTGCTCGGCGAGTCGCCGTGGTACGAAGTGGCGAACGCCGCACGCATCACACTCACCGACACCGAAGATCCGCAGCGTCGCATCGTACAGCTCGATCTGCAGTTGGTCGGATTCCCGCCCTACCCGCAAGCGCTGCCCGCACAGCACGTGGTAGTTCAGGCATGGCTTGACGAAAGCTGGATGACGCGAACCTATACGGTCGTGCGTCAGTCCATGGACGGCAACACGGTAAGCATCGCAATCCGCCGCATCCAAGGCGGCGAGCTCAGCATGCGCCTGCTGGATGCCGACGACCCGACTTTCGCCGCGATGCCGTTGCGCATCGCGGTGCCGGCCGGCGAGGCCGACCCCGCCGATGGGCGCCCGGTGGTGTGCTTCGTCGCGGGCGTGGGCGTGACCCTGGCGCTGTCGCTGCTGCATGGCCGGCGTCCCGACCAGCATCTTCACGTCGATTACAGCGCGTCGCACCGCGGCGATATGGTCTATGCCGACCGGATCGAGGGCTTCGCGATCAGCGGCGACGGCGTGAGCTGCCACCTGCGCGCCGACGATATCGACGGCTTCATCGACAACGAGGACATCCTGGAGACGGTGAAACAGTTTCCGGGCGCACGCTATTACGTATGCGGGCCGCCGGGCTATACGCGGCGTCTGCGGGAAGGCCTGTCCAAGGCCGAAGTAGCCGACGCCGACGTTCGGGTGGAGGCCTTCTTCCTGAAGACCAACGCCCGGCGGCGGCCCAGCCTACGCCGGCTCGCCTATGCCGCCGGCCTCGCGGTGGCGTTTCTGCCGCTGCTGTTGCTTATGCCGGCGCTGGCGGAATTCGTGCCGCACGAGGCGCACAACCCGGGGCATGCCGAACTGGCCTGCGCCGACTGTCACCTCGAGACCCCAGGCAGTCTGCGCCAGCAGCTGCAGGCCAAGACCAGACATCTGCTGGGGCTGCGCCCGGGCGATGTCGACTTCGGCATGCGCACGGTGAACAACGCCGCCTGCATCGGCTGCCACGACAACCCCGACGACCGCCACCCCGCGCACAGGTTCCTTGAGCCGCGCTTCGAGGCCGCGCGCGCGGCGATCGCGCCGCAGCAGTGCGTCAGTTGCCATCGCGAACACACCGGCACGCGCATCAGTCGGACCGATGCCGGTTTCTGCGCGACTTGCCACGGCGACATGAAGGTGAAGGACGACACCACCCGACCCACGCACGCGGTGCTTGTCGGCGGCAAGCGCTGGGACACCTGTCTGACTTGTCACGACTTCCACGGCAATCATGCCCACGATCCGCCTCACGACCTGAAAGACGCCCTTGCGCCCGGCGTCGTCGCCGCCTATCTCGACACCGCCGCTTCGCCTTACGGCGAACCCGTAGTGAAAGCCAGACAGCCCGAGGCCAAACAATGAAATCGCCGAAGATCCACAAGTCCGTGCTCATCCTGGCGACGCTGTCCGTGCTCGGCATCTATCTGTTCGCGACCGCGCCGGCCGACCTCGACGACGATGCCGCCGCCGGCCGCGATGTGCCGGTGGAAACCCTGTTCCGCCTGCTGAACGCCGAGAACGCCTCGATCCGCGCGATCTACACCGCCGAGGTCGTCACCCCGGGGCTGAAGAACGGTCTGAAGTATCGCGAGGACTGGAAGAACAAGGACGTGCATGCCGGTCCGCTGCCGGCGCTGTTCCTGCGCGAAACCGCCAACCGGCTGCAGCAGCGCGTGCCGGAACTGAGCCTGTTCCTCGGCTCGACATTCCCCATCGAGGCATCCAACCATTTCGAGGGCGCGCAGCTGACGTATTTCGACAGGATCGAGAAAGAGCAGCAGCCGCAGTTCTTCGTCGACGAAAGCACCGGGCGCTATACCGCGATGTTCCCGGACATCGCCTCGGCGCCCGCCTGCGTAAGCTGCCACAACGACCATCCGAAAAGCCCGCGCAAAGACTGGAAGCTCAACGATGTGATGGGCGCCACCACATGGTCGTTCGCGCGCGCGAAGATCTCCACCGACGAACTGGTGGACATCCTCGGCGCGTATCGCGCCGTCGCCATAGACGCCTACGGCTCTTATCTGAAGAAGACCACGGGCTTCGATCCGGCGCTGCGCCCGCAACTGGGCGAACGCTGGCCGAACGAAGGCATTTATTTGCCCGATGCCGACACCTTCCGCAAACGTGTCGAGGAAAAGAACTCCATTGTCTCGCTCAATCTGCTGCTGCAGACCCGCCTGCCGCAGCAGCGCAAGCTCGTCGGCGAAGACAAGCCGTCGGCGTCCACGGGCGGCGGCGCTGCGCCCGGCAAAGCCGGCACAGCGCCATGAACGCGCCGTCGCGACGAATGCCAGCACCCAAATCCGCGTACCAGACCGCGCTGATCGTGGCCTCGTGGTGCGCGCTGGCGGGCGTGTCCGTAGCTTGCATCGGCTGGCTTTGGCCTCCGAGGTGGACCTCGCTACTGGCACTGCAGCGGCTGGATGCCTACAAGCAGCTCACCGGCTACATCCTGGTCGGCCTGCTGAGCTTCGACCTGTCGTTGGCGCTGATCAAACGCCGTTTGCTCAGCGGCACCTCGCTGCGCGCACTGCAGATAGCCCACCGGGTGCTTGGGCTGGCCATGCTGGCGATGCTGGTGCTGCATGCCGGCTTCGCGCATGCGGGCTTCCTGCACGCGACCTTCGCTGTGACCATGCTGGTGGTCGTGGCCGGCGCGCTGCTGAATCTGCTGCCCAGCCATCGCCTGGGAACATGGGGGCAGTGGACCACCGCCCTGCACATCGGCGCCGGCTGCCTGTTGGCCGCACTGGCGCTGATGCATCTGTACTTCGTCTATAGCTATGCCAGCTGAGGCGCGGCGGTGGCGCGGAAGCGCAC
>JANLSB010000468.1:0-4126 GCA_031362125.1 Lysobacterales bacterium
CGCGCGAAGATGCCGACCTCGGGTTCATCGCAGGTGATGCTCGATTCCTCGGCGCCGATCACCGCGCGCGCTGCGGCGAACTCGCTGAGCCGCGATCTGCGCTGGACAAATATCGGTCCGACTAAGGCCAACTTCATCACCAATGGCAGCACCTTGAACGGCATTACCGATGCCGGCCGCGTCAACGCCATCGTCACCGACCCAGCCAATCCGAACACCCTGTACGTCGCGTTTTCGGGCGGCGGGCTGTGGAAATCCACAGACGGCGGCGCCTTCTGGCAAGCGAAGACCGAAACTCTCGGCTCGCTGTCGATCGGCACCGTTGCGATGGACCCGAACAACAGCAGCACGCTGTATCTGGGTCTGGGCGACCGCTTCGACGGCACCGGTATAGGCATCGTCAAGATGACCGATGGCGGCGACACCTGGGCCGACCCGGTTTTCCTGGGCAACTCGAGCTCGATTTCCAACATCCTCGTTGCACCAGCCAATTCCAGCATCGTGCTGGCGGCGACCGACAAGGGCCTTTTCCGTTCGACCGACGCCGGCAATACCTATTCGCTGGTGACGATCAACACCGGCGTCGCTGAAAGCCCGCGCATCTGGTCGCTGGTCACCGGCGGCGGCAACAGCATGGCGCTGAGCCTGGAGGCCGCACCCAGTGCCGCTACCGGCACCACCAAACAAGGTCAAGTCTGGCGTTCCGGCGACAATGGTGCGACCTGGACACAGGGACTCGGCGTGACCAATGCGTCCGGCGTCAATCGCATCAGCCTTGCTTCGACACCCTCGAACCGCTCGGTGATGTACGCAATGGCGGCGAAGCAGGTCACCGGCAGCACCGATCTGGGCAATATTTTCAGATCGACCGACGGCGGCGCCAACTGGACCGCAGTGGCCACGACTTCGACCGGCGCATACAAGTCATACACAAACACGAACAGCGAATCGAGTTCGCTGCAAACGCTGCTGGGCGGACAGGGTTTTTACAACCACATGATCGTGGTCGACCCCACCAACCCGAACACGGCCTATTTCGGCGGTCAACTGTTGGTAGCGAAGACCACCGACGGTGGTTCGACATTCCGGCAAATCAGCAACTGGTTGGCCCAGTTCAGTCTTCCCTATGTGCATGCCGACATGCACGCGGGCCACATCGCCAGCAACGGCACGCTGTACATCGGTTCTGACGGCGGCATCTTCCGCTCCACCAATGGCGGCACCACGTTCACCGACGATCTGAACGAAGGCATCGCCTCGCATCTGATCTACAACGTCTGCTCCACGCCCGCCGATGCCAACCGCGTGCTGATCGGCCTGCAGGACAACGGCACCCGTCTGCGCGAGACCAACACCAGCGTCTTCAACCAGGTGATCGGCGGCGATGGGTTCGGCTGCAACGTCAACCAGACCACGCCCAACACCATGATCGGCTCGGTGCAGTATCCGAGCATCCGCAAGAGCACCAACGGCGGCACGTCGTTCGCCACCGCCTGTTCCGGCATCACCGAATGCGGCCAGTCCAACGGTACCGCGCCGTTCAAGACCACCGTGCTCGCCTGGGCCGGCGACGCCACCGGCAACACGCTGTATACCCAGAGCTCGACCAAGCTCTATCGCAGCACCAACTACGCCACCAGCTGGACTGCGCTGGGCACGACCGGTCTGCCGGCCAACACCACCAGCGCGCCGTTCGTGATCCGTGGGATCGGCGTGGCCAAGACCAGCGGCGCTTCGCCGAACAGCGACACCGTGGTGGGTCTGGTCGCCAACGGCGGTCGCGTGTTTCTGACCACCAACCGCGGCGCCAGCTGGACCGCCGCCGGCACGCCACCGAACAACGGCAGCTCGCTGAGCTCGATCGCGTTCGATCCCGGCAACCGCAACATCATCTATGTCACTTCGGTCGCGCCGGATTCGACCAAAACCCACGTTTGGCGCAGCACCGATTTCGGCGTGAACTGGGCGCCGATCGACGGCAACGGTTTCCCGACCGGCATCCCGGTCAACGCGATCACCATCGATCCGGTCGTGGCCACGAGCCTGTATGCCTCGACCCATCTGGGCGTGTACCGGTCCACCGACAGCGGCACCAACTGGGAACGCTTCGGCGCATTGTTGCCGCTGGTGAACGTCACCGATGTGGCCGTGTCCGCGAACGGCAACCAGGTGCGCGCGGCGACCTTCGGCCGCTCGGTGTGGGAACTGTCGGACATCACCAACAACGCGGTGCCGGTCGCCAACTTCACATCGACCACGTCAGGCCTGACCGCGACGTTCACCGACGCCTCCACCGACAGCGACGGCACCATCGTCCGCCGCCAGTGGAACTACGGTGACGGCGTGAACTCGTCGACGACCAGCCCTTCGCACACCTACGCGGCTGCCGGCACCTACACGGTGACGTTGACGGTCACCGACAACGGCGGCTACAGCAACACCAGGACCGCCACGGTCACGGTCGCCGCAGGCAGCAACGTCGCACCAGTGGCGAACTTCACTTCGACCACGTCGAATCTGACCGCCACCTTCACCGACAGCTCCACCGACAGCGACGGCAGCATCGCCTCGCGCAGCTGGAACTTCGGCGATGGCACCAACTCCACCGTCACCAACCCGAGCAAGACCTACGCCGCCGCCGGCACCTACACGGTGACGCTGACGGTGACCGACAACGGCGGCCTGACCAACACCAGAACCGCGACAGTCACGGTGACTGCTCCGGCGAACGTGGCGCCGACGGCGAATTTCACCTTCGCCACCAGCGGCTTGACGGCGAACTTCACCGACAGCTCCACCGACAGCGACGGCACCATCGCATCGCGCAGTTGGAACTTCGGCGACAGCACCACCTCCATCGTCACCAACCCGAGCAAGACCTACACCGCCGCCGGCACCTACACGGTGACGCTGACGGTGACGGACAACGCGGGTGCGACCAATACCAGGACCCAATCGGTCACGGTCACGGCCAGCGCGGTGCAGACCTACAGCAACACCAGTGCCATCGCGGTTCCCGACAACAACACGACCGGCGTCACCCGGACGATCGCGGTCAGCGGTCGCACCGGCAATGCGCCGACCAACGCGTCGCTGTCGGTGAACATCACTCACCCGTACATCGGCGACCTGCTCGTGGATCTGATCGCACCGGACGGCTCGGTCTACAACCTCCACAACCGCACCGGCGGCTCGGCCGACAACATCGTCCAGACCTACAGCCGGAACCTGTCGACCGAAGCCTTGAACGGCACCTGGTCGCTACGGGTCAGCGATCGCGCCGCCCAGGACATCGGCACATTGAACAGCTGGAGCATCACGTTCTGATCGATACGTTCTGATCTAAAGCTCCGCCGGCTGCATCATCACGCAGCCGGTCCAGTGCCCGCGTTACAACCCCGCCATCGGCAACGATGGCGGGGTTTCTTTTTGTCCCGTCACCGGAACGCGCCCAGTCAGGACGCGCCAGGTCAGGGCTTGCGCAGCCGCAGCACGACGTAAACCGCAACCAGCGCCGCGAGCGCAATCCCGATCGCCTGCCATTCGCCCGGCTTCAGCGTGGTCACGATCGCGACCATCGCCACGAACGAGACCAGCGGGATCAACGGTCCCGCCGGCAGCACGAAGGGTTCGCCGCGCTCGCGCAGATCGATGCGCTGTGCGCGCCACGCGGCGACGCTGACGAAACCGTACATCAGGCAGATCGCGCCGCCGGAGATCAGCGCCAGGGTGTCGAACTCGCCGCCGAGCGCGAGCACGTAGGCGATGCCCGCATGCGCGGCCAGCGCGAGCAGCGGCACGCGATGGGTCGCGGTGACCCGACCGAACGCGCGCGGCAGATAACCGTCGCGGCCCAGTGCGAACACCAGCCGCGAGGTGCCGAACAGATTGCCCAGCAGAAAACCGGCCATCGAAATGCAGGCGGTGATCAGCAGCAGCGTGCGGCCCGGCGCCCACAGCGCGGCGGCGGTATCGGCGATCGGCACGCCGCTGTCGGCGAGCTTCGGACCGAGCAGGCCCTGGCCGACGATCTGCAAACCAAGATAGAGCAGCACCACGAGCAGGATCGCGGCGATCGTCGCGCGCGGCACATTGCGCGCGGGGTCGCGCAGTTCGCCCGAAGGCA
>JANLSB010000506.1:0-6767 GCA_031362125.1 Lysobacterales bacterium
CAATCGTGATGCAACGATGGCTGCGGCAACAGTCTGCGGATTGAAAAGCGTCGCGACTTCCGTCGCTCCTGCAATGGCTTTGCATCGCTTTGACGGGGTGCGGAATGCGACAATGCCGCCATGACCGATCAGCCATTGTCCGAACCGCTCATCCCCGAATCCTGCGACCTGCTGATCGAGGCCCGTTACGTGGTTCCGGTCGAGCCGCATGCGGTCGTGCTCGACCACCACGCGGTTGCGATCCGCGACGGTGTGATTCTCGCCGTGTTGCCTATCGTCGAGGCCCGCGCCCGTTTCGAGTCGAAGGAAACGGTATCGCGCCCCGAAGGCGTACTGATCCCGGGCCTGATCAACGCGCATTGCCATAACCCGATGACGCTGATGCGCGGCGTTGCCGATGATCTGCCGCTGAAGCAGTGGCTGCAGGAGCACATCTGGCCGATCGAGGGCGCGATCATGGGCCCCGACTACGTCACCGACGGCGTTACTTTCGCCATCGCCGAGATGCTGCGCGGCGGCACCACCTGCTGCAACGAGAACTATTTCTTCCCCGACGTGCAGGCCGCGACCTACAAGCGCTACGGGTTCCGCGCCCGCGTCGGGCTGCCGGTGATCGATTTCCCCACCGCATGGGCGAAGAGCGACGACGAATACTTCGACCGTGCTGGCGAAGTGCACGACCAGTGGCGCGACGATGCACTGATCGCCACCGCATTCGCACCGCACGCGCCGTACACCGTGTCCGACGACAACTTCGAGCGCATCCGCATGCTGGCCGATCAGCTCGACATCCCGGTGCATCTGCATGCGCACGAGACCGTACAGGAAGTGCAGCAGTCGCAGGAAAAACACGGCCAGCGCCCGCTGGCGCGGCTCGACCGGCTCGGTCTGGTCAACGACCGCCTGATCGCGGTGCACATGACCCAGCTCACCGATGCCGAGATCGCGTTGTGCGCGGGGCGGGGCGTCAGCGTGGTGCATTGCCCGGAATCGAATCTGAAACTCGCCTCGGGGTTCTGCCCGGTCGCAGCGTTGGAGCGTGCAGGCGTGACCATCGCCCTCGGCACCGACGGCTGCGCCAGCAACAACGATCTGGACATGTTCGGTGAGATGCGTACGGCTGCGCTGCTCGCGAAAGCCGTGGCCGACGATGCCGCCGCGTTCGATGCCGCCAGCGCGCTGCGCGCGGCCACGCTGGGCAGCGCGAAAGCGATGGGTTTCGATCATCTGGTCGGCTCGATCAAACCGTACAAACAGGCCGATCTGACCTGTGTCGACCTGTCGGCGCTGGAAACACAGCCGCTGCATCACGTGCTGTCGCAGCTGGTTTACGCCACCGGCCGCCATCAGGTCACCGATGTCTGGATCGCCGGCAAGCCGAAAATGCGCGACCGCATCCTGGTCGACATGGACATCGATGCGCTGATCGCCAATGCGAAGCAATGGCGCGAGCGGATCGGTGCGGTAAAGGTCGGCTGATACGGGGTCGGAAAAGAATGAACGCATCAGAACAACACGTTAATTTCAGCCAGGCGGAACTCGACAAGTTCAACGCCTTGGCGAGTTGTTGGTGGGGTGAGACGGCGCGTTTGCGAGCCACTGGCTCGCGCGCCGACGAACGCACGCGCATGGATGCGCGGGCCGGTGAAGTGCACCATGGATGGTTCGGAGCGTCTTGATGAACCAGCAAACAGAAAAGAACGACAATTTCAGCCAGGCGGAACTCGACAAGTTCAACGCCCTGGCGAATCGATGGTGGGACCCCGAAGGCCCGCAGAAACCACTGCACGCGCTCAACCCTGCGCGCCTGGGCTATGTGCGTGAGCGTACGGCGCTGCGCGGCGCACGCGTGCTCGACGTCGGCTGCGGCGCAGGCCTGCTCAGCGAAGCGCTGGCGCGCGAAGGCGCCCAGGTCACCGCGATCGATCTGGCGCCGGATCTGATCAGGATCGCCAAACTCCACCGGCTCGAATCCGGCGTCGAAGTCGATTATCGTCTCAGTTCCGTCGAAGCCATGGCCGAAGAAGCGCCGGCCAGTTTCGATGCCATCGCCTGCATGGAAATGCTCGAACACGTGCCCGATCCCTGCGCGATCATTGCTGCCTGCGCGACCTTGCTCAAACCCGGCGGCCGATTGTTCCTGTCCACCGTCAACCGCACCCCCGCCGCGTTCGCGCTGGCGATCGTCGGCGCCGAGTACATCGCGCGGATGCTGCCCAAGGGCACGCACCAGTACCGCGATTTCATCAAACCGTCCGAACTCGCGGCGTGGCTGCGTGCGGCGGAGCTCGAACTCGAAGATGTGAGCGGCCTGATCTACGACCCGCTGCGCCACACCGCGCGCATCGGTGTGCGCACCGACGTGAATTACCTCGCGTGCGCGTTGAAGCCGTGATCGCGATTGTGGCAGCGGCTTCAGCCCCGAATGATGCTCGTCGGGGCTGAAGCCCCTCCCACAGTCCGAGCCGTTCTTCGAAACCATTGGAGCCGATGTTGTCCCAGACCAGATTCCCACGCGGCGTATTGTTCGATCTCGACGGCACTCTGCTCGACAGCGCGCCCGACATGGTCGAAGCGATCAATATCCTGCGCCGCGAGCGCGGCGAGCCCGATATGCCGCGCGAGCTGCTGCGTCCGCATGTCTCCAAGGGCGCGCGGGCGATGATCGGCGCATCGTTCGGTCATCTCGATCACGAAGCCCGCGAAGCGCTGGTGAAACCGTTTCTCGACGCCTATGAACGCATACTCGGTCAATACTGTGTGCTGTTCGACGGCATCGCGGAGATGCTCGAAGCGCTTGAAGCCGACGGCGTGCGCTGGGGCATCGTCACCAACAAGCCGGAATACCTGGCGAAACTGCTGATGCCGATCCTCGGCTGGTCCGAGCGCTGCAGCGTGATGATCGGCGGCGATTCGTTGCCAGAGCGCAAGCCGCATCCGCTGCCGCTGCTGCATTCGGCCGAGGTCATGGGCGTCGCCGCGCAGGACTGCGTCTACGTCGGCGACGATGAGCGCGACATCGTCGCCGCGCGCGCAGCCGGCATGCCGTCGATCGTCGCGCTGTGGGGCTATCGTCTCCCCGGCGTCGACCCGCTGGACTGGAAGGGCGATGTGATGGTCGAACAGCCGCGCGCACTGCTTGATCCGCAGGTCTGGCCTACGCTGGTGGCGCAGCCGCTGTGAACGATGTCTCCGACCTTGACGAATTCCTCGGCAAATGGCGCGGGCGCTGGCCGGAATGGCGGATCGCGCAGGTGTTCGTTGCCGAATCGCAGCGCGAAACCGTTGAAGCGTGGTTTGCTTTGCTGCAAGAGTGGACCGATGCCGCTTGGACTGGCGAAGATGCGACGCCCGGATTTGCCAAACTGGCCTGGTGGCAGGAAGAATTGACGGGCTGGACCAAAGGCGTGCGCCGGCATCCGCTGGGCCGTGTGCTGCAGAAACAGTCGGCTCCCTGGGGGATGCTGGCTGTCGCATTGCCGGCACTGCAGGCGGCGCGTGAGCCGCTGCGAGGATGGGCTGCACCACAGACGTTGACGACCCCGCTGCAGCCATTGGCGGCCGCGATCGCAGACGGCGAGCGTGCGCTGTTTGCGCCGCAGGCCGAGCAAGTAGCCGATGCTTTCGCATTGCTCGCTGCGCATGCGCTCTGGCATCGCGACGATACCTCTGATGAGGCTCAGGTCGGGGCCTGGGCGCAGCTTCTGGCATCCACTGCGCCGCAGCGGGCCGGGTCGCGCCCGCGTCGCATCCATGACGCCTTGACCTACGCCCGGCTGCGACGTGTCGCCACTGGTGGCGAGGTCTCGGCGCTGTCACCGGCAGTTGCGCTTTGGCGGAGCTGGCGCGCGGCCTAGCAGGCTGTTGAAAAACAGCCTGCTAGAGCGGCCAAGGAGGGCCGCCTCGGCGAAGCAAACGCGTAAGCGATTGATGATTCGGCGCTATGCGCCTCACCCTTCGCTCCGCTCAGGGCCAGCTTCGCTGTTCAGCCTCGCACGCGAGGCTGTCGCCGGGAGCGAGTCCGGACCTGTGCCGGACTCGCGACTTGAAAAACGTACAGGAAGTACGTTTTTCAACAACCTGCTAGGGCTGAGCCCGACAACGCATTGTTCCGGGGCGATCCAGAAGCGGGCGCCGTGGCTGGGTACAATGACCCCCCTGCTGTTGCCCGGTCCCCAACCGTGACTCTGCGCCCGAACGCTCAATCGATGCCCGACGTGGCCGGCGACGCCGCCGCAGCCGCGCGTGCGCTCGACTGGGTCGGCATGCGCAATATCGCGCTGCCGCTGCGGGTGCGCGCCGATGACGGCACGCTGCTGCAGGTACCGGCGTCGGTGGATGTGCTGGTCGACCTGCGCGATCCCGATGCACGCGGCATCCATATGTCGCGCCTGTATCGACAGCTGCAGGACGCGCTGGTCGAAGAGGTCCTCACGCCTGCGCGACTGCGCCGCGTGCTTCAAGCATGCATCGATTCGCAGCGTGCATTGTCGTCGTCTGCACGGCTCACGCTGCGTTTCGACCAGATGCTCGAACGCCGCGCGCTGGCCAGCGACAATAGTGGCTGGAAGCGCTATCCGCTGGAGGTCGACGCACTGCTTGTGAGCGGTCATTTGTCGATGACGCTCGGGTTCTCGGTCGAATACTCCAGTACCTGCCCGGCGTCGACGGCGCTCTCGCGCCAGCTCAACGCCGAGCGTTTCGCCGAAGACTTCGCCGCCGCGCATCCGATGTCCACGCAGGTGGTGCGCGATTGGCTGGCATCCGAGCGCGGCCTTGCCGCAACGCCGCATGCGCAGCGCAGCCGTGCCGAGATCAAGGTCGAACTGCAGCCCGCGTTCGACGAATTGCCGGTGGCCGATCTGATCGATCGCGCCGAAGCCGCGCTGGGCACGCCGGTGCAGACCGCAGTCAAACGCGAAGACGAACAGGCCTTCGCACGGCTCAACGCCGAAAATCTGATGTTCTGCGAAGACGCCGCGCGCCGTGTCGCCGCCGCGCTTGCCGCCGATGCGCGCGTTCAACGCTTCGATGTGCGCGTCTCGCATTTCGAGAGCCTGCACCCGCATGACGCAGTGGCGCAGGTCTCCGGCAAGGGCCAAGCCGCCGGCTGAGCGTTCGCCTCCGCCGAAGACATCCGCCGACGTAGGGCCGATGCTGGCGCGCGCTCCGATTGTGAATGCATTCTGAACCTCGTATGCTCGATGCGTTCATCGCGATCCGGTGAACAGATCACGCCATGCGGGATGCTGCGCGAGGATTCAGGGGCGCGACACATCTCGATCCAATACCGATCGACAAAGGAGGTCACATGAAGATGCGTCTGCTCGCGCTGATGTCCACAGCGCTGTTACTTGCCGCCTGCAACAAACCGGCGCCGCCCACCGAACCCGCCAAGCCCGCTGAAACGGCGCCCAAGCCCGAAGTGGCGGTCTCCGGCATCGTCAAGCCGGTCGACATCCCGGCTGGCTACGGTTATCCCGGCAACCGCGCCGAATTCCAGACCTGGGCTGACACCTGGCAGATCATCAACATCAACACCGCTGCCTGGAACCTGTGGGCCGGCATGACCAGCGACTCCGGCCAGGCCTGGGAAGGCGCCAATCTGCCGGTCTGGGAAACCTGGTGCGGCATCAGCGAGACCTTCAGCGAGGCCGGATGCACCGGGATGACGCGTCCTTCACGTGGCTTCCAGCCCGCGCGCCAGATAGGTCACGCCGCACACAAAGCCGGCCTGCTGTTGCCGGCCGATACCAACGTCGTGTCGTTCAACAAATTCAATCCATCGATGGCGAGCTATCTGGCCGCACAGCATCCCGGTCCGGTTGGTGCGCAATACAGCTATACCTCGATGCAGAACCAGGTGAATCTCAACGCCGCATGGCCAAATGGCACCCCGGTTGCCGACCGCAAAGTCGTCGATGCGCCTTATCAGCCGGACAAGGACGACGTGATCGGTTTTGCCGGCATGGAAACCAAGCCGGTGATTTTCGTGATCAAGGCCACCGGCCTGACCCCGATGCCGCTGTGGCAGGGCGTGCAGCAATCGACGACGCCCGCCAACGCCACGCCGGAAACCTGGTTGACCTGCGTGTTGCTGGATCCGGCCAACACCGCAGGACCCGATACCGCACTGGTGGCGGCCACTCCTGAGCAGATCAAACAGATCGTGCCCAGTCATCCTAAACGGCCGCTGGCGTGCCAGACCTATCTGTATGCGCCGCTGTCGACCATCTACAACTTCAAGATGGATAAAGCCGACGCCGACAACTGGAACAATAACCTGGCGAACAACGGCGACGGCGGCCAGGGCCTGACTGCCGCAGCCGGCGACTTCGGCGTACTGGCCGGCATGCACGTCAACAGCAAGACCATCGCCAACTGGACGTGGGAGACCTTCTGGTGGCAGCCTGGCGATGACGCACCCGACAACTTCCCCGGTAGCAAGCAGGGCATGACCGCCAACGTGAAGGGCGCCTGGCGCAATTACGCGATGTGCACGGCATGGAATCAGACCAAGGGCAATGCATCGACCGAGATGGTGGTCTGTTTCAACCCGTTCCTGGAAACCTCCAGCGGCATTCCAGCCGGCCAGACCAGCAATTGCGTCAGTTGCCACGGTGTCGCGTCGTTCGGGGCAGCAGCCGTGTCGGGCACGCCGGCGTCGAATGCGACAACCTCCATGAATTACCCCGCGAGCTAGGGCGCACCGATCGACTTCTCGTCGAACGCATGCACGCAGTCGACGCCGCCGGGCAGCCAGACCT
>JANLSB010000584.1:0-6969 GCA_031362125.1 Lysobacterales bacterium
CTCGTAGAACCGGCTCACGCCGCGCATCAGCTTGGTTTCTTGCTCTGAGACCTTGCCCGTGACGAACTGGGCCACGGCGGCCGGCACGAACGTCAGCGACAGTGCCATCGCGCCGGTCAGCGCGATCACGACGGTGATCGCCATCGGATGGAACATTTTTCCCTCCACGCCCGAGAGCGCGAAGATCGGCAGATACACCGCCGCGATGATGAACAGGCCGAACAGACTGGGCTTGATCACCTCGGCGCTGGCGCTGGCGGCCAGCTCGAAGCGCTCGTCGCGGCTCAGCAGGCGTCCGAGCCGATGCTGCTGTTCGCCGAATCTGCGCAGGCAGTTCTCGACGATGATCACGGCGCCATCGACGATCAGACCGAAGTCGAGCGCGCCCAGGCTCATCAGATTCGCAGACACCTTGTTCTGCACCATGCCGCCGATGGTCAACAGCATCGTCAGCGGGATCACCGCTGCGGTGATGAGCGCCGCACGCAGATTGCCCAGCAGCAGGAACAAGACGACGATGACCAGCAGCGCGCCTTCGAGCAGATTCTTGCGCACCGTTTCGATGGTGCGATCGACAAGTTCAGTGCGGTCGTAGACGGCATGCGCGCGTACGCCTTCGGGCAGCGTCGCATCGATGGCCTTGAGTTTTTCCGCCGAACGCTGCGCCACGGCCCGGCTGTTCTCGCCGACCAGCATGAATACAGTGCCGAGGACCACTTCCTGCCCATTCTTAGTCGCGGCGCCCGTGCGCAGTTCGCTGCCTTCGCCGACGGTCGCCACGTCGCGGATTCGCAACGGCAGGCCATCGCGGGTGGCCACCACTACTTCCCGCAGGCCATCCGCGTCGGCGACTTGGCCCGGCACGCGGATCAGATATTGTTCGCCGGAGCGCTCGATGTAGCCCGCGCCGACATTGGCGTTGTTGCGCGCAACGGCATCAAGCACGTCGCGCATCGTCAGGCCGTAAGCGAGCAATTTGGCTGGATCGGGCGTGATGTGGAATTGCCGCACGTAGCCGCCGACGGTGTTGACCTCGGTGACACCTTTGAGGTGACGCAACTGCGGACGCACCACCCAGTCCTGCAGGGTGCGCAGCTCGGTGGGTGTCCATGCCTCGCCGTTTGCGTTCTTTGCGCCGGGTTCGGCTTCGACCGTGTACATGAAGATCTCGCCCAATCCAGTCGCGACCGGGCCAAGCGTCGGCTCGATACCACCCGGCAACTGTGCTGCGGCCTGTTGCAGCCGTTCGGCGACCTGCTGGCGCGCGAAGTAGATATCGGTGCCATCCTCGAAGACCACCGTCACCTGCGACAGGCCATAACGCGAGATCGAGCGTGTGTACTGCAGCCGCGCCAACCCCGCCAGCGCGGTTTCCACGGGAAAGGTCACCCGTTGCTCGGCTTCGAGTGGGGAATAACCGGGTGCTTCCGTGTTGATCTGCACCTGGACATTGGTGATGTCCGGCACGGCGTCGATCGGGAGGCGGCTGTAGTTCCAGAAGCCGAGGGCGGAAAACCCCAGTGCCATCAGCAACACCAGCCATCGGTGCGCGATGGACGCGCGAATGATGCGTTCGAGCATGATGGCGGTCTCAGTGATCGTGACTGGCGCCGGACTTTTCGATGTCCGCGCGGATGAGATAGCTCTGTTCGGCGGCGTAGGCAGTTCCGGGCTTCAACCCGCCAAGCACCTCGACCCGCTCGCCATCGCGATCGCCCAACTCCAGCATGCGCACCTCAAAAGTGTCACCGACCTGGGCGAATACCACCGTGAAATCGCGGAAGCGCTGCAGCCCGGATTCCTTGACCGCCAGCGCGACCTCGCGCGCGGCGACCGTGACATCCGCCGATACGGTCATGCCGGGACGCCATTGCCCCGAGGGATTCGGGATGCTGGCACGGGCGACCACGCTCTGGCCGCGCGTCGCCAGCGGCAGCAGGGTCTCGATCTTCGCGAAGGCCTCGGTATCGCCGGTGGCCGACTTGATCCGGATCTCTTGGCCCACAGCCAATTTCGACGCATCGGTGCCGATGGCGTGCAGTTCGATCCAGACCTCACCCATGTCGGCCATCTCGATCAGCGTGTTGTCGTTGGCGACATCGCCGACGTTGGTGCTGCGCGCCAGTACCACGCCGTCGAACGGCGCTGTGACCGGATACGTCCGCATGCTGTCGTTGCCCTCAACCACCACCAGCGTCTGACCGCGCCGCACACGCTGACCCTGCTGCACCGGCACGGCGCGCACGATGCCCGGGAAACGCGCCTTGATCTGCGCGTGGCGGTTCTGGTCCAGCGCAACCGTGCCCATGAGCTGCACCGTGTCGCGAATCACCGCAGGCCCCGCCTTATCGATGACCACGCCAGCGTCCTTGGCCACGGCCGCGGGAATCGTGGTGCGGCCTTCATACGAGGCGTACGACCACGTGTGTGTTTTGCCGCCATGCGCCGCCGTGACCTTCACGTCGAAAGAGTGCGGCTCGGTGACGGTGCCGCTACCGGTCAGAAAGTCGTTCTCCGGTTTGAATGTGAATCGATTGGTTTCGCCATCCAACCGTTTGAGTTCGATGACCGGCACCACATCGGTCGGCTTTAGCGGCTTGTTGCTTTGATAGGCGTACAGCCGGAACTGTGGCGGTACCCCCGTCTCGAAGATAGTCACTTCCAGTGCGAAGTCGCCGTCGCGGAGCATGCGGCCGCGATGCGGGCCGCGTTCGTAGTCACCGGCCGTCGCGGCGGCGCCATGCCCGGCTTCGCCTTCGGTGGACTTGTTTTTGTCGCCACCACAGGCAACCAGAGCTGTGGTCAGAGCAATGAGGATGAGCAGACGGGTCATGGCGCGGATTCCGGGGCAGCGGCGGTGAGGCGTTCGACCTCGACCAGCAGGGTGTGATAACGGGCGGCGGCTTCGACCGCGCGCGCGCGCAGCGAGAACAAGGTGTTTTGCGCCTGCGCCACTTGGTAGAAGGAGAACCGGCCGGCATCGAAGCCGCGGCGCGTGAAGGCCAGCGCCTGTTCGGCCTTCGGCAGCATCCGCGTGCGCAGCATCTCGAACTCGGTGCGGGCGTGATTGAGTTCCTGATATGTCTCGAACAAGGCCTGATGCTGCTCAATGCGCTGTGCGTCTCGTCGCGCCTCCAACGCGGCCAGTTGCGCGTCGGCTTCGCTGATCGAGAACGCTGCGCGCGGCCGGCTGCCCAGCGGCACCGAAACCGACATCACCAGTCCTTGCTCATCCAGACCTTCCAACCGTCGCACCCCGAGGCTGACGTTGAGATCCGGCTTGGCACTGGCCACCGCGGTACGGCGCCTGGCTGCGATCGTTTCGGCTTCCAGCGTAGCGGTGCGCTGTTCGATGCCCATCGGTAGGCGAGCGGCCAGCGCGTCGAAGGATTCGACGGGCGGCAAGGTGTCCAGGTCGCCGGTAACGCGCTCGAAATCCGGGGTCAGCGCGCCCCATGATGCCGCGAGCGTCACTCTCGCGCTCGCCAGCTCGTGTTCGGCATGTTCGCGTTCGAGTTCGGCCTCCGCCACCGCGATTTCCGCAGCGCGCAGATCGGATTCGGGATTGCGTGAGGCCGCCACCCAGGTGGCGACCTCACGCCGGGTGCGCTCGGCCAGCTTCACCCGTTCGATGGCATCGGCCAGACGCCGCTGGTCTGCGGCGACTTCGATGAATCGGGTCGTTGTGCGGCTGGCGATCTCGACGCGAGCGACATTGGCATGGTGCTGCTGCTGGGCAACCTCAGCGCCGCCGAGGGCCTGACGGGCGGTGCGTTTGCCGCCCAGCTCGATGACCCGGCTGACGCGCAGGGTGGTCTCGGCTGCGTGTACGCCACTGAGTGCGCCGGTGCCACCGATATTTTCCAGGTCGCCACCGACGACATAGGGAGTAGGCAGGCCTTCCCGCTGGGCGCGGGCCTGCACGGCCTGCAATTGCGCGGACTCGGCCACCACAGTGGGATGTGAGGCCAGCGCACGCGCGACAGCCTCCTCAAGACGCAAGGGTTCAGCGGCATGCCCCAACGGGACAAAGCCGCAGGCCCCGGCGAATGCCAGGACCAACAGATGACACAATTTCACGGAAACCTCCGAGTGATCGACGGGCGACAGGAATCGGGCCGCAGCTGTGCGGCCGAAGCGTCAGGCGATCGGAGGTCGGAAGGGACTGGACGGTCTTTCGTACGAGACGCCGATGGCGTCGGGAATTGGCAGGTCGGGCATGCGTGCGTACAGCATCGGCACCGATATGCTGGCAACCAGCCCGGTCAGCGTGGTGGACCCGCCGCTTTGATGCATGAGGCCGTGCGCACCGCTGGCGTGGTCATCCCGATCAGGGGCACCCCCGTCATCCGCATCGCCGGCAGCATCATGGCCGTGCCCATGGGCATCTGCGGCCAGCGCCATCCTGTGCTCGGCGGCATGAAGCTCACTGAGCTGGTCCAGGACCGGCTTGACCATCAGCCCGAGCACCAACAGCGCTAAAACGCTGGCGCGGAGGAGTCGAGACAGCCGGGGCAGGTGGGAGCGCATCTCAGTCAGAGTACGCGACAGCCGATGCCAAGCTCAAGAGTTTCGGCGAACGGAAGGCTTCGCGTTGGACCGATCAATGAAAATACTGCCTGAAACAGAACCCGCCCCTCGGCACGTGCTGTACGCCGGAAACCCGCAGACCCTAGCCCTCGATCCGACTTTGGATGAGGTGCAGGTGACGGCAAGACAGGTTCCTTAGCTTCTCTGGCTTCGCGTCATTACGCTACGCCTCGATCCTAAGTGAGAGAGCATTTGGATTTCACGTACTCTCGCTGCGCCATTTTTTTCGTTTGAATCCTTCGGTCAGGATTCCCGGCCCTCGCGATTTGCGCGATGGCGTTCGCCGCCACGCGCGGCATGCCGCGCAAGCGTCGCGCCTCACCCCTCCAGGCGCGCCAAATCGACCAAGCAAACCGCTCTCTGCGGCACCGACGACCCCTGCATTTCGCAGGGGTTTTGCGTTCTCGTACTGGACAGGTCGCAGACCGCCTGGTGGCTGGTCGAAGTACTGGTCGCGATCAGGTACCGCAGCCAGTGGAACTGTGGGTGTCCTGGTTGGCACCGCGGGATGACGTGGGCGCAACGCCTCAAGCGCGTGTTTGGCATCGCCGTGACCACCTGCGTCCACTGCGGCGGTGCGGTACGGATCGTGGCCAGCACCGAAGAACCCGCAGTCATCCGCGCCATCCTCGGCCACTTCGAGATACATGGCGCGATGGAGGAAGCGCACTACCGGCCGCCAGCGCGCGCTCCGCCCGCAGATTCAACTGGTCAACGCAACAATGCCGCGCCCGCGGCGAGCCCATCGGCAGCCGAGTGGACAAGAGTTTTGCGCTTGTACGGTTTAACGGTTTAACGGTACAGAGCAACTCTTCCGGGTCTTGACCGGGTGCGCGATAGCGACCCTGTACGCCATTCCGCGCTGGACTTGCGCTTTCAGACGGCCGCCTCCCAATCCGAAATCCGTTGTAGCTCTCGAAAGGCCAAGCTGGCGGCCTTCGTTGTGAACTCCGCGGAACCAAAAGGATGCGCTCATGGCCACTTTGAACGGAAGGCTCGTTGCTGTCGGCGAGAAGCTCGATTCATGGCTTGGCTATCGGGTCACCGCCAATTTCCTGGTTGATCTTCCAGCCCCCGAAACACCGATTCCAGTCGCCGAGGGCGGCACTGTCGAGTCCGATCGCGATGCGGAGGCGTCACGGGCCGCGTCGGCCAGATTCGCCACCGGCAAGACCGCGCCGAAGTCACCCGCCGCCAAGCCGGCGAACGCAGCAAAGGTAGCCGTCAGTTCCCAGCGCGCTATCGCCGTTGCCGCCGATGGCAGCTTCGCCGTTGACCTGTCGGATATCAGCGGATCGGGCTTTAGCTTGAGCGCCTTTTCCCCTGCCGGCTATCTCCTCGCCAGGATGCCCCTGGATGTCAGCAAACTTGCAAAGCGTGTCGACATCAAAGTTACGATCGCCAAGGTCGGGGAACTGAGACGGGACCAGGATTCATTCCAGGGCCGCAGGCCGGTCCTCAAGGGCCGAGTAACGGACCTGACGGACCCAAAGTCGGTCGCAGGCCGTCAAGTCGTCATCTTCGGCATCCCCAAGGGCGCGGCAGCGAACGCCACGCTGCCACTGGTCACGGCCACGACCGGAAAGGGCGGATATTTTTCCGCAAGCTATCCGCTCATCGCCCCCGCGCCCGATGGGATCGGAACGCCAATAGCCCTCGACAGGGCCTACGCGATCGTCAGCGAAGCCACGGGACTCTTGGGCGAATCGGAGATTTCCATCGGCTTGCAGGAAACGGGCTCAGTCAAGGACGCCTTGCCGATCAACCTCACCTTGATCATCAGAGGCCAGCCGCAGATAGGGGAAACCGCCGCCTGCGATTGCGATAGTCCCGTACCGCGTTCGCCGGACGCCCAGGATTTCGCCAACTCCCCGGAAACCTATTCCATGGACCTTGGCACCGGTGGATGCGTAAAGTTGACCGCACCAAATCGCGCCTTAGAGGAGTTCAGCTTTTACACGGCCATTCGCACCACCGACCCGGACTTTGTAATGCGCGGCCGCGCCACGGTCGACGTCTCTGGGGCCGCATTCAATCCGCACCTCACCTTGATCAGCACTCTCTCCCCATCGCTGATGAAGAGCCTTTCCATCAAGCGTCAGCGCGCCGAACTAGGCGCAGAAAACGCAATGAACTGGGATGATCCGGATGTCGACAATCCCGGGTTCTTCGAGGCCACCTCCGTGGCGCACGGTCACTTGCTGCAGTTCAAGCAGGTCTGGCGAGCCGATGGCTACTCCCTAGCAGCCTGTCGGACTTAGCATGATCGCCTCGCGCCTCGCGTGCTCGATTCAGAGAACGCTCCGTCTTGGTACGTACATAGTCTTTATGAGCCGCCGATTTTGCCGGGACGAGTGCTTTTCCGGCGATTTCAGACCA
>JANLSB010000585.1:0-7996 GCA_031362125.1 Lysobacterales bacterium
TGGTCTGAAATCGCCGGAAAAGCACTCGTCCCGGCAAAATCGGCGGCTCATAAAGACTATGTACGTACCAAGACGGAGCGTTCTCTGAATCGAGCACGCGAGGCGCGAGGCGATCATGCTAAGTCCGACAGGCTGCTAGACTGCTTCTTCCTTGCATCGATCAGGTAGCGCAATGCACGACACAGACGCCCAGGACCACGCCAAACAACTCGAAACGCTCCGCAGACTCGTCAACGATGTCCCGGTGGCGATGCTGACCACCGCCACAGCAGACGGCACCCTGATCTCGCGCCCGCTGCAAACGCTCGATTTCGATAAAG
Organism: Lysobacterales bacterium; assembly: GCA_031362125.1. Taxonomy (GTDB): domain Bacteria; phylum Pseudomonadota; class Gammaproteobacteria; order Xanthomonadales; family Xanthomonadaceae; genus Lysobacter_I. The sequence goes on from JANLSB010000585.1 coordinate 321, forward strand.
AACACATCCTCTGGTTCGCCACCGATGCGACCAGCGAGAAGGCGCTCGAGATCAAGGCACAGCCTCATATCTGTCTCAACTATGCCGATCGCCGGGACAACACGTACGTCTCGATCTCGGGCCCTGCCCGGCTGGTGCAGGACCGGAAGAAAATAGAGGCGCTCTGGTCGCCCGCGATGTCGATTTTTTTCCCGCAGGGCAAGGACGATCCGAATCTGACATTGATCCGGGTCGAGATCGAGCGCGCCGAATATTGGGACGGGCCGGGCAGCATCGTCGGCAAACTGCTTTATCTCGCTGCCGCCGCCATCACCGGAAATCCGGGCGTGATGACACAGAACGTCATCGTGGAGAACAGCAGCGCCTGATCCGATGAGCCCATGCGGCCTGCAGCGCAGGTCGCATGGGCATTACCTGCGTTTACCAACCGCAATCGCCGCGTAGTGCGCGAAATACCATGCAGCGCGAATCGGGTCGAGCCCCTCGACGTTGCGGTAGATGTTCCACTGCCACCGCGCGGCTTTGCGCTTGTCGGCGGACAGCGATCCGGTGCGGACCAGATATTCGGCCAGCGGATCGGTCGTCGGTACGCGGCGCGCAATGCCGGCGCGACGCACCAGCTGCAGCCAGAACACGTAATCCTCGTGACCGATACGCTGGAATCGGGCGTCGCCGAGCGTGCGGTCGTACACGCCGGTGAGATTGCCGATGCGGTTGCTCTTGAGCATATCGGCATATCCCACTTCCGCCGGCGGACGCACAACCGACAATTCGCGCCCGCTTTCGTCGAAGCGGCGATAGCTGGCGTAACTGATCATCGTTCCGGTGTCGCGCATATGCGCGAGTTGCAGCGCGAGCTTGCCGGGCAGCCAGCGGTCGTCGCTGTCGAGAAACGCGGTGTAGTTACCGGTCGCGGCCTCGATGCCGGCGTTGCGCGCGGCGGCAACACCGCTGTTCTGCGGCATTTTGATGGCCACAACGCGAGCATCACACGCAGCGGCTTCTTCGATCATTGCCCAGGTCGAATCCTTCGAGCAGTCGTCGATCACCAGCAGCTCGACATCGGCATGGGTCTGCGCGAGCACCGAATCCATGGATGCCCGCAGCGTGGTGGCGGCGTTGTAGGCCGGCATCACAACACTGACTTTCGCCGTGCCGGCCTCACTCATGCAGCGCGTGCCTTGCGCCCGCCTGCCCAGGAAGACCGCGGCGCAGGCAGCAGATAGTCGCGATATTGACCGGGATCGCCATGCTCGCCGGCTTCGGCCGCCTTGATGATGTTGTAGACCTCGCGCGAGGTCACATAGTGCAGCACATACTGCTTGCCATCGTTGTAGGCACTTTCCAGATAACGATGCATCGCATCGACCGGCTCGCCCAGCAAGGTATCGATATCGTGCTCCTGGGTGCCGTGGGTGTGGATCTTCACGAACACCCATTCCGGCCGGCCTTCGACATGCACGCCTGTCTTCACCCACAGATCGACGCGCGCCTCGGTCGGCGGGCAGTTCTTGCGTACGTCCGCATTCTCGATACGCGGCATCACCGCCATGCGCCGTTCGCGCCAGTTCAGACCCAGCGGCCCCTGCACGATCATCAGATCGCCGCTGGCGCCACCACCGACTTTCACCGGACTGCCGTGATTGTGCGATTTCGGCGCCAGCGGATCGTCGGTGGCGTAGTAGATGCTGTTGACGGCGGCGGTCTGGGTATCGCTGGGCGCCGATGGCAGGGTGAAGTCGGCGTAACAGCCGAGTTCGCGCAGCAGGATCAGTTCGTTGTTGATCCCGCACCAGCGTCCATCGGCGCGCGAATTGTCCAGGCACCAGTTGCCGTGAATGAAGCCGAACCGCAGTTGTCCGGTTTCCGGATCGCGCGGCAATGCGCCGTGCTGTTCGTGCAGGGTTTTGCAGAAGCGGCCGATCGACGCGCGGAAATTCTGTTCGGTATCGTTGTCGTGATGCAGATGCACCTCGATCTCGCCGTAGCCGTCGGCGCACAGCGATGCGATCTTGTCGAGATGCTCCACCGCATATTCCTCTTCCGGGTAGAAGAAGCTGTGCTGCGGCGGTCGTCCATCGGCATCGCGATGTCGTCCGGCGAGTTCCCGGTACTCGTTGCACCAGCGGTCGACGCGACGGCGCTGGGTGTCGAGATCGGCCCCCTTCCACATCGGCTCGAAATGATCGACGAAGCAGAACATCACGTGTACGGGTCTGTCCGTCACGACCGGAGCGCGACGACGGAGATAGTCCCCGAACCACAGATGCATATTGCGCTTGCGCATGTCGCGCACGACGAGCACGAAGGCCGCCGCCGCAGCGAGCAGTCCGCCGAAGAATCCGAAAACGATGATCGCGCTCATGGGCGCACCCCACTGCTCCGGTCCGGAGTGTACAGATCCATGTTCATGCCATCCCCCCCGAAGGCCTGATCCCGATTGACGTTCATGCCGAAGGCCGCAGCGGCTCGAACACGAACCCGTTCGCTGCCCATTCCGGCAGCATCGCTTGCAGCAACTGCAGCGAAAGCGCGCTGTCGTCGTGCATCAACACGATCTCACCGGCCTGCAGCGGATGCCGCTTCGCCGAATCGACCAGAACCTCGGCCGGCCGTTTGCTGTAATCGAGACTGTCATAGGACCAATACGCGATACGGCGACGACGGCGGACGCAGTCCAGCACCATCGGCCTGGGCATCACCCCCCGCGGCGGGCGGAAATCGTGCCGCGCCATCCCATCGAACCGGGTCAGCAGCCGGTCGGCACGCTCGATCTCCTCGCGCTGTGCGGCCAGATCGAGCTGGTCGAACTGAGGATGACTCCAGGAGTGGTTCCCCAGCATGTGACCTTCGCGAACGATGCGCTCGACCACTTCGGGATATCGTTCCGCTTCACGACCGATCAGGAAAAACGTCGCCTTCGCACCGTGCGCCGCAAGCAGATCGAGCAGCACCGGCGTGTGCTCGGGGTGTGGCCCGTCGTCGAAGGTGAGGTACAACGCACGGCTGCGCCGTTCGCCGCGGGTCAACACCCAGCGGTCGGGGAACCAGCGCAATAGTTTGAGTTTCCTGGGGCGGGGATTCATGTCGTCAACGATGATGGGAACGGAAGCGGCCTATCAGGCTGTTGAAATATCTGCGTTAGCAGGTTTTCAGCAGCCTGATAACGCGGCCATGGATGGCTGCGCCGGCGAAGCAAGCGCGTAAGCGATTGATTCGCCGAACGCCAGTCCGGGCATGTACCGGACTGGCGACCTGAAAAATCGACTGGAAGTAGGTTTTTCAGCAACCTGCTATGGCTGCAACCCAAGGCTGCGGCCGAGGGTTGCCGCTGTGGGCTCGCAATGATGCCGGAAGTCACGGCCCGCCGTCCCGGTAAAGTGCACCGTAGCGTGCCGCCATGGTTTCAATCGAAGCCTCCCGCAGCGCCCATTCGCGGCCAGCTAGGCCCATTTGCGCAGCGCGTGCGGGTTCGCGCAGCAGTACGGCCATGGCCTGGGCGAGCGCTTCATCGTTCGCCGCCGCGACGATGAGGCCATTGCGCCCATCGACAACGATCTCGCGATTGCCGCCCACATCCGTGGCCACGATCGGCAGTCCGCTGGCGCAGGCTTCCAGCAGCGCCATCGAATACCCCTCGCTCAGCGAAGAGAGCACGAACATGTCGAAGCCCCGCAACAGCTGGCGCACGTCGCTACGGTCGCCGAGGAAGCGCAAGGCATCGCCGATGCCGAGCGCGACGCTGTGCGCTTCCAGGGTCGCACGCAACGGGCCGTCGCCGACCACAACCAGCGCAGCGTCGGGGAATTCGGCGTGTGCACACGCGAAAGCGCGCAGCAGCGTCGCCTGATCCTTGACCGGATTCAACCGGCCGACGGTACCGATGACGCGCATGTCCGGCGCGAGACCGAGCACGCTGCGCAGCGCATGGCGGCGCTCTTCGGACGCGCACGAGAACGCATCCACGCGAATGCCGTTGGGCACTGCAAGCAGCTGGCTGCGCGGACGCACGCCCTGCTCCGCGAAGCGCGCCCGTGCCGCCTCGCATACCGCCGCGACGACATCGGTGCGGCGCATCGTCCGGCGATACAGCCACTCGCCGCGACTGCCCGGCTGCGCGGCGCCCATACCGTGCCGGGTGTTGATCAAGCGTGCCAGCGGCAACCCCAGACCTGCGGCGACGGTGTGATAGTGCGCACTGGCGTTGTGGGTATGGACGATGGCGCCGGGAACCGCACGCAGCCATCGGCGCAGCCTCGCAACAGCGCCGGCGTCGATACCCCTGCGCTTGTGGCAGGCATGCACTTCGATGCCGCGCGACAGCAGTTCGTGGGCAAGCGCGCCGGGCTCGAACAGACAGGCGACGCGGCAGCGATGCCCGGCCGCATGCTGCGCAGCGACCAGATCGATGGCCATGCGCTCGAGGCCGCCGCGCTCGAGATTTTCGACCACATGGACGATATCCAGCGCAGGCGCGCCGCCCGTGCCGACGACGCTCATGCCGGAAGTTCGCAGATGGTGACGCGGCGTTTGCCGCTGGCGGTCAGCGCAATGACCTCGACGGTCTCGAATTCGATACGCACACCGTCGCCGGCAAGCTTGCAAATGCCTTCGCGAATCGCTTCAAGCACTGAAGTGTCGTAGTTCACGTCCGGCACCAGCCGAACCAGCAGCGTATCGAGCCGGCGCTGCACGACCTGGTACTGCTTCACGCCGTTGATGGCCAGGAACATGTATACGATGTACTCGCCCGGCAACAGCCGGCCATCCTGCAGCCGCAGCGCATCGAGCTTGCGCCCGTCGACCTTGGCCAACTTCGGAAGACGTCGTCCGCACGTGCAGGTACCGCTACCGGGCGTACCCAGATCGCCGTTGAGGTAACGCATCATCGGCATGCCGAAGTTATGGAGATCGGTGACGACCAGTTCGGCCGGAGCACTATGCGAATCCCCGGCTCCGTCGCCGTGGAATTCCACATGCAGATGATCGCTGTTGAGATGCAGGCCGTCGTGCGCTTCGCACTCCGCAGCGATCAGCATGAACTCGCGGCAGCCGTACGTGTCGTAGGCGGGTGCGCCGAACACCCGCTGCAGTAACTCGCGCTGATGCGCATGCAGTGCCTCGGCAGCACCGAGGATACGCTGCGGGCGATGGATACTACGACCATTGCGCTCGATCCAGTGGGCGAATTCGACCAGCGGACCGACATAGGAAACGATGGTCTCCGGCTGGAAACGGTCGATGGCGTCTGCGTACTCCCGCATCCGCTGCTCGTTCATATCGAACGCGTTGAGCATGCGTCGATTGAATGCGGCGTGGTACAGGCGATCCTTGAACAACTGGAAGCCCGCCGGGGCCGCCACCGGCGCGCCCCATAGATACGCGGTGCGTTGGCCGAGATGCGCGCCCGACCAGCCGTAGCCCCGGAACATCACCGCGACCCGTCGTTCGTAGCTCTCGCGGGTATAGCCGAAGCGCATCGGCTCGCCGGTGGAGCCGCCGGTGCTTTTGAAATACAGCTTGCCGCGATGGGCGGGCGAGATCATCGCATCGAAATGTTCGCGGATCGCGGACTTGGTCAGCACCGGCAGCTTCGCATAGTCGCTGCGGTCATTGATGTCGGCTGCGGACGTCACACCCGCCTGGCCCCACCATTGGCGATAGAACGGCACCTGGTCCCAACAGTGCGCGACCAGACGCTGCAGTCTGTCCCACTGCAGCGCATCCAGCTCATCGGCGGAACGCCATTGATCGCGCTCGTACTCGCGCAGATACGCCAGGGTCTTGCGTCGACGCAGACCCGACTCGTAGGCGGGATAGAGCACGCGCCGGAACAGGGGTTCGTAGAAACCACTGTAGAAGCCGCTCATGCGGGCACGCCTGCACGCCCATGCGCCCATGCGAGCAGGCGGGCACCCAGGCGCGGGTGACCGCGCAGCAGGCGCTGGTGCAACTGCTGCATATGCGCGATGTCGTTGCGAGACCAGCAGCCCAGCGACAGCGTCAGCGGCAGATACAGCAGACCGCCGATCGCAGCGCCGACCGCAAGCGCGGCCCACGCCGGCAGATGCGGCACCAGCGGCCACAGCGGCAGCACTGCCAGAACGCTTGCCAGCAGGGTGCGGAAGATCCGGCTCCAGTCGGGCGACACGCCGCTGACCCGGATCGCCATCCATGTGTAGGCGATGGCGTTGAATACCGATACGGAAAGAAAAGCGATCATCGCCCCGCGCAGACCGTCGATATGGATCAGCCACGCATCCAACCCCAGCTTCAATAGACCGAAGCAGATCACCATGATCAACACCGCGCGCTGGCGGTCGGCGCTGATCAGCAGACTCGATCCGCCCTGCGCCGAAGTGGCGATCGCGGCACCCGCCAGACAGACCGCGAACACCGCGGCCGCCTCGCGATACTCGCTGCCGTACAGCAGCGCGATCAGCGGTTCGGCAAGCACCACCCCGAACATCACCAGCGGCAGTGCCAATAGCGCCAGATAGCCCGTGGACGCGGCGAAGCGCCGGCCCGCCACTTCGCGACCCTGGCTCAGCGCATTGGCCATCATCGGCAGCAGCAGAGCGCCGAACACGCCCGGCACCAGCGTCGCCGCGCCGCTGGCCAACTGGTAACCGACCTTGAACTGGCCGGCCGCATGCGGGTCCCCGTATGCGGTCAGGAACAGCACCTCGATTTCGCTGGCAGCCATGAACCCGACGGTGACGATCAGCGTGCTGTACAGCATCTGCCGACGGACACGCGGCACCAGATCCGCAGGCAGCTGCGGTCGATCGTCGCCGGGCGGCAGCAACGGCCGCAGCTGCGACAGCGACATCGTGTAGAAGATGACACTGGACACCAGAAACACGCCCAGCAGCCATTCCACCGGCATGTCGAACCACATCACCAGCGCCACCAGCGCGAGATTCACCGGTGTCGATACCACCGCCACCATCGCGTTGATCCGGAAATTCTCCAGACCCTTGGCGACGCCGATGTTGAACATATAGCCGGCGCGCAGCGAAACGGCCATCACCAGAAACGCGAACAGCATCCCATGATGGAAACTGGGCGCCACGTGATGACCTGCGAGCCAGAGCGCCAATGCGCCGGCCAGCAGTACGACCGCGAGAAACAGACGCTGCGCCCGGCGCAGATAGGCGACCAGCGGCCGCACCAGCGCTTCGCGATCGCCGCCCCGCAGCTCCGCGACGAACTTGATCGCCGCGCTGGCGGTGCCGGAGTTGGTTGCGGCCACGCCCATGCCGACCAGCCAGATCACTGCGCTGTAGGCACCGAAGCCTTCCGGACCGAGATGGCGGGCGATGACGATCGACGTCAGCATGCCAAGCGCGAACTCGGTGTACAGCGCCACCGACGAGAACAGCGTATTGCGTAACGTGCGCGCGCGGAGCGTCATTGCATCACCAGAAGAACCTTGACCACGATGTAGAGAAAAATGGCGCTGCCGAAGCCTACGGCCGGCCACAGCAGCATATCGTCGGCCAGCGCAAAGCGCGGCAGATCCGGGTCGTCGCGGCGGATATCCGCGTAGTGCGCGACCACCAGCGCCAGCAAAAGATACAGGATGATGACGTAGCTCCTGCTCAGAAAGAACGCTGCGGTGAAGAACCCGATCAGCGACAACAGCAGGGTCATGGCGATGGCGCGGCCTTCTT
>JANLSB010000586.1:0-2866 GCA_031362125.1 Lysobacterales bacterium
CGATCGTTTTCATGCCTGGCGAATGGATTGGCTTTCGTCGACTCGATGGCTGAGTTGCGCTGCGCTTACTCCGCCCTTGTACCTCGGCGCCGCCCGATTGGGTATCGTCCCCGGGGACGCTCGGGAGGAATGGGAGCAGGCTGTCCTGTCGTCGAGGCATCCATTGCCCTGTTGATCTCCTCTGATCTGCGGCGGGATTGCCGGGCTCATGAGGGCGCAATCGACATGCAACAGCGATGGATTGTCCGCTTTTTTCAAAGAAAGCCGTTGCCTTGGATATGCGCGAGCTGCGGTCCAGTGGACATGCTCGCCCTGCCGAGAACGATTGCCAGAATGGATATCACGATGATCACAGCAGACACGCTTCGCAGGTTCGCCCCCGGGATCAAGACACCGGATATCCACGCCGCCGCGCTGGAGGCCGCGAGAATCGCCAGCTCGGTCGGCACGCCGAGACGGCTATGCCATTTCATGGGTCAGATTTTCGTCGAGACCGGCGGCATGAGGACCATGATCGAGAATCTCAACTACAAGAATCCGCAGCGGCTGGATGCGATCTTCTCCGCAGTGCACGGCATTGCGGATGCGCGTTCCCTGATCAATCGTGGCCCGCAGGCGATCGCCAATCGCGTTTACGCCAACCGCATCGGCAACGGCAATGAAGCCAGTGGCGACGGATTCCGCTATCGCGGATCGGGCTACAAACAGTTGACCGGTCGCGCGAATTACCGCGATATCGGCCATATCGTCGGTCTCGATCTCGAAGGTCATCCCGAACTCGCCCGCGAACCGGTGAGCGCCGCCAAGGTCGCGTTCGCGTTCTGGGATGCTCGCCAATGCTCGCCCCTCGCGGACAATGGCGATGTCGACGAGATCACCGAACGTGTCAACGGTCCTGCGAAACTCGGTCTGGCGGAGCGTCGTGCGGCGACGTCTCGGGCGCTTGGGATATGGAAATAGCGACACGCGCGGCGGCATGATCAGCGGCACGCGCAGGCGGCGTCGCCAGATCGAATCGATGCAGAAACGAACCTCAAGAACTGGATTGAATGGATTTATTGACAACTCGCAAGGCGGGCCCTGGCCTGCCGATGGTGGGGCGGGCGCATTGTGGATTGCGGCGCGGGTGAAGGGTTTTCCTGCGCGCGGGTACGGGGTTCGTCGATACCGGGCGCACGATGCATGGGCGATGCTGCGGCATGCCGAACTATCGCCGCATGCACGTGCCGGGTGGCGGGTAGTTCTTTAGCGTCAATCTGCTGCAACGTCGTTATTGGGATCATCTGATTCGCGATGATGACGATCTGCGCCGGCACGTCGATGACATCCAATGCAACCCGGCCAAACACGGACTCGTGGTGCGTGCGATGGAATGGCCGCATTCCTCGCTTCCAGGGCAGGTTTCTGCGGGTGTTTATCCGCTGGATTGGTGGGTTCCGTTTGAGGCAGCTTTGAATCCTCATGGCGGGCTTGAGCCCGCCTTACGAAGCTACCGCTTCACTCCCAACACCCCATCCAACGCCAATTCCGCCTTGAACCCTGCTTTTTCCAGCCGTTTCGCGACCTCGCGCGGCACGTCGCGTCCGCTGGTCAATGTGTTCGGGCTGCCGGTGTAGTGGAACAGGCGGCCGCCGCGGCGCAGCACGCGGGCGAGCTGATCGTAGAACACCTGCGAATACAGTTCGCCGGCGATGCCGAACCGCGGCGGGTCGTGCAGCAGCGCATCCACCGATGCGTCGGCAAGTGATGCGATCGCCTGCGATACGTCGGCATGGGTGAGCTGCAGGCGCCCGTTGTGCGCGACCGCTTCAGGATCCGGCGACCACGGGTTGATGGTGCGCAGCCACAGCACGTCTTCGTTCTTCTCGAACGACAGAATGCGCGCGGCGCCGGCGTCGAGGCAGCAGGCGGCGAAGTAGCCGAGTCCGCCGCAGGTGTCGAGCACGGTCTTGCCCTGCGACTGCACCAGCGCCACCTTGCGCCGTGCGTCTTCGATGGGTGATGCCTTCGCCGTGGGCAGCATCTTGATGCCGTCGATCTCGAACGTCGGCGCGCCCCATTCGGTGGGCACCAGTTTGATCAGCGCGCCGGAGTAGCGCGATACCGCTGCGAATTCGTCGCCGTCCCAGTAATAGATCGTGCGGTCCTTGAGTTTGCCGGGCCAGGGATAGCGCTGCCCGCGCCATTCCCACGCGTTCGCTTCCAGCCGCGCCTCGCCATTCGAGCAGGCGAGGTCCAGCGAGCCGGTCCATGTGTCGGCACCTGCATCGCGCGCGGCGCGCAGCGCATCGGCCAGGGATCGGGTGAGCAGGGGGCCTGAATAGTGCGGCATGGCGAAGATCGTCGGAGCGGGTGGGCAGAGTACCGGCTGTGCCGCCTGTGTGTCCTGCAGGTTCGTCGCCGCGCCGCAACGCGCAGAGCGGGTGATGTCGCTGGTCGTCCAGTTGTACGAAAGTCGGATACTTAACAAGTCGAGGACGGGCTTGTTCAGTGTTGCCTTAGAATGGGCGTCGGATGAAACGAGGGCGATTGAACATGGCAACAGGCCCAACGGCGTTGCTTTTCCACTTGCGTAGCCTTGGCGCCGTTGCCGCACTGTTTGCAAGTGCAGCATCCTTCGCTGGAGCTGCCGCAACGCCAACGCCCGAACAGGGGGTCGAACGCGTGCAGGCCGCCAAACTCGCCGCATATCGCGAGGTATTGAGCGAATACGATGCCGCGATCAAGAACACGCCTGAAGGTGTCGCGCTGGCCGTTGCCCGCTGCAGATACATCGGTTCATTCCTCGACGAGGAATCCGGCGAATGGATCGATTCGGCTCCGGATGAGTTCGATGAATGCCAACAGGTGCTGGAAGAAAGGTTCC
>JANLSB010000592.1:0-2881 GCA_031362125.1 Lysobacterales bacterium
GCCGATCCTCATCGGTTTCGGGATTGCCTGGCTGCGCCCCTCCCGTAGGCAGTAGCCCGTAGGAGTGCCTTAAGGTCCGAGCTCTTGTCGAGTCCAAATCATCGCGAAAAAACTCTGGGCTGAAGCCCCTCCTACGACCAATCTCCGCACACCCGGCTTGCCGGAACTGTCCTGTCCCGGCACGATGCCCGCCATGACCGACCCCGCCTCCGTCCCGACGCTGCCACAGTGCGTCGTCAATTGCGCCGTGTACCGCAACGGCGTGCGCTCCGACATCGGCCTCGATCACATCAGCGATGCCCTCGCTGTCGACGACGGCAGCTTCGTCTGGGTCGGCCTGTACGAACCGGAAGAAAGCCTGCTCGACAAACTGCAGGAAGAATTCGGCCTGCACGATCTCGCCATCGAAGACGCCCAGCACGCGCACCAGCGGCCGAAGATCGAGGCCTACGGCAATTCGCTATTCCTCGCCGTACACACCTCGCAACTCCTCGACGGCCATGTGCGCTTCGGCGAAACCCACGCCTTCGTCGGCCCGCGTTTTCTGATCACCGTGCGCCACGGCGCGTCTCTGTCGTACCGCCAGGTCCGCGCCCGCTTCGAGCGCGAGCCGGAGTTGCTGGCGCAGGGCCCGGCGTTCGCGCTCTACGGCATCCTCGATTTCATCGTCGACAATTACCAGCCGATCGTCAACGAATTCCGCGACGAGTTGAACGTGCTGGAACACGACATCTTCGCCGCAGAATTCCGCCGCGAAACCATCGTCAAACTCTACGAGCTGAAAAAAGAACTCACCCAGCTGCGGCTGGCGGTCGCACCGCTGCAGGACATCCTCGCCCAGCTCACCCGCACCCAGATGACCCAGGTCACAGACGAGGCCAAGCTGTATTTTCGCGACGTCCTCGATCACGTCGTCCGCCTCAACGACGCCATCGACACCCTGCGCGAAATGCTCAGCGCCGCGATGAGCGTGAATCTTTCGCTGGTCACCATCAACCAGGGCGAAGTGGTGAAGAAGCTTGCCGGCTGGGCCGCGCTGCTCGCCGCGCCCACCCTCGTCACCAGCTGGTACGGCATGAACTTCAAACACATGCCCGAGCTTGCAGGCCCGCACAGCTACTGGATCCTGATCGGCGGCGTCAGCGTCTTCTGCTTCGCGCTGTACCGGTATCTGAAAAAAGTGAAGTGGCTGTAGGTCGGGCCCAGGCCCGACATTGCGCGATCGCCCAATACAACATTGTCGGTGAGCGCCACCACTGAAGGCATTAACATCAATAGCCTGCGGTCTGAATGAAACAAAATATTTCATCTTTGGCTGTTTCAGTCTGGCTGTTTCAGCCCACCCGCCATGGGTCGCTGGCCCAGATGGCATCCCGACAGCCATGAAACCCGACATGCTTGCTTGCAATTCCCGAAGGCGTCGGTAGTATAACGTTCGTTATAACTACTTTCTGTGAGCCCGCCATGAAACTGAAGATCACCAGCATCGGCAATTCCGCCGGCGTGATCCTGCCCAAAGAGCTGCTGGCCCGCCTGCGTCTGGAAAAAGGCGACGAACTGTACGCGCTGGAAACCCCCGACGGCATCAAGCTGACCCGCTACGACCCGCAGCTCGCCGCGCAGATGGAAGTGGCCGAGCAGGTCATGCGCGACCGGCGGGCGCTGCTGAACAAGCTCGCACAGTAGGGCTCGATCATGATCATCTGGATCGAAAAACCACTCGCCTTGGCCATCCACGACCGCCAGCTCGCCGAACATGGCGGTGGCGCCGGCGTGCGCGATGAAGCGCTGCTCGACTCCGCGCTCGCGCGCCCGCAGCAGTTGTTCGCGTACGGCGATCCGCCGCCTGATCTGGCAGCGCTCGCCGCCAGCCTGGCCTATGGCATCGCGCGCAACCATCCTTTCGTCGATGGCAACAAACGCACTGCAGCAGTGGCCTGCGAAACCTTCATCCGTCTCAACAGCGGCGCACTGCAGGCGGATGATCTCGAACTCTATCCGGTGTATATCGCCCTCGCCGAAGGCAGCCTCACCGAAGACGAACTCGCCGCATGGCTGCGCGCGCATCTCGTGCTGGATACCGACAACGCCGTCAACGAAACACCTGCGGCATATTCGCGATGACCAGTGCTCGAACCGCACCGCCACCCACGCGGGGCTCAAGACTCCGCGCGCAGCGTTCGGAACAGCGGCGTCGAGATGATCTGCTCCGCCGCCGCCGCTGCCGCACACCAACCCTGATGCACATTTCATAGTCCATCCGGCTCGAAGCCGCACTCACGGTGCTGCCGAGCTGCGGCGCCGGGGCTGTTTGCCCCGACTCCGCAGCTCCCGCGCACCGACGCCGATGAAATTTTCACCATCGATGAGGCGCAAAGTTTCGCCAGTGGAGCGGTACAACGCCGGCACCGGAGCGTTGCGCTCCGCCGCTGCAGCTCCAAGCCCCGACGACGACGCTCCGGGCGGCACGCAGACCGCCCGCAGCGCTTCCCCACCTCAGCCGCCGGCCGGTGCCGCCGGCTCCGACCGCCGTGCAGCCTTGCCGAACCGCGCCGACAGCGCCTGTCGCAGCCCTTCCAGACCCTGATTGCGGCCCGAGACCTTCAGCAACGCATAGCCTTCCAGCGATGCATTCATCACATCGCTGCCCAACGCGGTCTCCGAATCCTCCGCGCGCTCGGTCAAACGACGCAGCCGCGCCAATCGCGGCCGCAACACATCCACCGCCGCCAGATCCGCCCGCGCTTCCACCAGATCGAAACTGGGCGGAACCACCTGCGGGTTCTGCTCCAGCACCGTCAAGGTCTGCCGGCAGAACGCTTCCGACTTATCGCCCATCTTGGTCAACCCACGACGCTCGTCGGGCTGCAGCGCCACCAGC
>JANLSB010000626.1:0-2516 GCA_031362125.1 Lysobacterales bacterium
CTGTGGGCGGAAACCAGCGGGCAGGGCGGATTTTTCGGCGCATGGGGCTTCGGTGCCGATGCGTTGTTGATCTTCGGTGGTGCACTGACCGCACTGCCGCTGATTGCATTTTCGTTCGCGGTGCGGCGGGTACCGCTGTCCACCATCGGACTGATGCAATACATCGCTCCGACCATGCAGTTCCTGATCGGCGTTCTGGTCTTCCACGAAGCCTTCGACCGTGACCGCGCGATCGGATTCATCGTCATCTGGATCGCGCTGGCGATCTTCGCCTTCGACAGCGTGCGGCGGGCACGGCAATCCGTGCGGAAATGATCTGTGTTGCGCAGATCAACCTGCGCGCAGCGCTTCGGTCACCGGTAAACGCGCGGCGCGGATCGCAGGCGCCAACCCGCCGATGAAGCCGATACCCAATGCCAGCGCGACGCCCAGCAGCACCAGTGCGGGCGTGACCGCGAACTGGAATGCGACCTGTGTGAAACCGCCGCCCAGCGTCGACACAGCGTAGCCGTTGAACGCGAAATAGGCGATCACCGCGCCCATCACGCCGCCGATCAGCGACAACAGCAGCGATTCGGCCATTACCGACAGCACCACGGGGAATGCGCCGAAGCCGATCGCGCGCAATGTGCCGATCTCGCGGGTGCGCGCCGAGACTGCCGAGTACATGGTGTTGAGCGCGCCGAACACCGCGCCGATCGCCATGATGAAGGCGACGATACCCGCCAGCACGCCGATCGTGCTGGTCAGACCTTCCGACTGGCCGGAAAAGAAATCGCGCTGGCTGCGAACGTCCACATCCAGTTGCGGATCGCTGGTCAAGCGCCGTTCCATCGCCGCGATGTCCTCGGTCGAACCCAACTGCACCAGCAGCGACGAGACTCCGGCGCGGCCGAAGGCGCCCTGCAGGGTTTCGCGATCTGTCCACAGCTCCGAATCGTAGGCGTCGCCGCTCTTGAAGTGGCCGACGATCGTCCAGGTGCCACCGCGGAAGCGTAGTTTGCTGCCGATGGTCAGGCCTTCGAATTGTTTCGCCGCCCCATCGCCGACCATGATTTCCTGAACCCCCGGTCGGAATCGACGGCCCTCGGTGACGATGAAATCGGGGCGCAGTGCGAAGCCGATCGGCTCGACGCCGCGCATCGTGACGTTGGCGCCTGTACTCTGGCCGGGACGCGGTACTTCGGTGATCACGATCAGCTCACCGCTGGCCATCGCCTGACCTTCGGCATTGCGGGCGATGGCGCGATCCTGCTTGATCAGGGTCATCGATGCGATGGCGAGGAAGCTCGACAGTTCGCCCTGCGAACCACCGCGCGTGATCACGACCTGATCCTCGCGGCCGGTGGCGCCGAGCGTCTGATTGAGTCCGCTCGACATCGACAGCAGTGCCACCATCACTGCGACCACGCCGGCGATGCCGATCACGATCACCAGCGATGGTGCCAGCCGGTCCGGGATCGAGCGCAGGTTCATCAGGACGATTTCGCGGGTCTGGGTGAAGGTGCTCATGCGGCCTCCGCGTCGCTATCGCCGCGCCCCAACATGCGCGCGATGCTTTTCAACGCGCGATGCAGTGCGCGTTCGAGGATCGAGTCGTCGCCGCGACCGGCGAGGGCGTCGACGATCTTCAGGCGCTGTGCGGTGAGTGCGGGCGGCAAGCCCACCGCGAGCGTCAGCACCACGACGCTGACTCCGGCGATCGCCCAGACCTGCAGGTCGGTGGTGACCGGAAATTCCGGCGGCAGCACCAGCGTCACTGCGGAGGCCAGCAGCATGCCCAGCACTGCGCCGATCAGGCACAGCGCGAACGCTTCGGCCAGCACCAGCCACATCACCAGCTGGTCGGTGAAGCCAAGGCACTTCAGCACCGCGAGTTCCGGGATGCGTTCGCGGACCGCCTGCGACATCGAGACGCCGGTGAGAAAGAGGATCGAGAAGAACACCGCAGCAGTGATCAGATTCACGATCAGGCCGATATCGCCGAACTGGCGGATGAAGCCGAGCTGGAATTCCTGCTCGCTCTGGGTCTTGGTCTCGTCGGAAGAGTTGTCGAACTTGGCGTCGATCTCCGCTGCGATGCGGCCAGCCTCGTTGGGGTCGTCGATGCGGACAATGAATACGCCGGCCAGACCGCGGGCGCTGACGGAGCGCGCTTCATCGAACTGGCCGTAGTTCAGATACATCAGGCCGGCGCGTTCGGTCCATTCTTCGTCCTTGCCGTCGAAGATGCCGACGATGCGCCATTCCCAGGTGCGAGAGCCATCGGCCTTCGTCCAGATGAAGGAATTGAGCGGCACGATGTCACCGACTTTCCAGCCGAACTGGTCTGCGAGCGTGCGGCCGACGATGGCGCCATCGCGGGTCGAGATGAACTGGCGCCAGTTGTCCTCCGGCATCACC
This sequence comes from Lysobacterales bacterium, assembly GCA_031362125.1. Lineage (GTDB taxonomy): Bacteria > Pseudomonadota > Gammaproteobacteria > Xanthomonadales > Xanthomonadaceae > Lysobacter_I. The sequence goes on from JANLSB010000626.1 coordinate 2,404, forward strand.
CATTCCGGATAGGTGTCGCGCAGGCGCTGCGGGTTGACCGCGAATTGCGGGAAGAAGCTGCGCGCATCCTGATAAACACCGCCGAAGAACTGCGAGTGCGCGACGGCGGTAAC
>JANLSB010000635.1:0-1913 GCA_031362125.1 Lysobacterales bacterium
TGCGCCTTCGCCCGCGCCCGGAGCTCAACGTGGTGCTCGACACCGTGCATGCCGTGGTCAACACCGACGGCCGCGTTTCGGTGTTTGAATATTGTCTGGGCACGCTGCTGCAGCACCAACTGCGAGAGTCGCTCGATCCCTCGCGGCATGCGCAGTTCGGAAACCGCAAGATCGCCAACGCCAAGCACGAAGCTGCGATCCTGCTTGCGCTGGTCGCGCAGGCCGGCCACGACAACCCCCACGATGCGCTGCGCGCCTATCTCGCCGGCCTGCAGCGCGTGCTGCCGCGCGAACATATCGACTACGCACCGCCGCCGGAAGGCGTGCTCGCCCTTGATGCCGTGTGGCCCGAGCTCAATCGTCTGAATCCTGCCGCCAAGCAGATGATGGTCGAAGCCGTCACCGCTGCGGTGAGCCACGACGGCCGCGTCAGCGTTGAGGAAGCCGAGCTCCTGCGCACCGTCTGCAGCGTGCTGCATTGCCCGCTGCCGCCGATGTTGGAGCGGGGGTAGGTAGGGCCCTGGCCCGACATCGCGCAGTGTCCGTTTGCCGCGTAGTTCCGATGCGTCATTGTAGGAATGACGGTTTTAGCAGCCGCACGACTGGTCAAGTCGCGGCCGCATTCCGGTAGCCGTTCGGCGGTCTGTCGCGACTTGACCAGCCATGCGGCTGTTAAAAGCCGTCGCTGCTACAACAAGCATCCACAGGCAGCATTCCAGCGAGCCACCGGCACTTGGGAGCGGAACTCCGCTGGCGCAGACTGCTCCAAAGCTCATGCGCCCATATCCCGCACTCGTCATTGGCCTGATCACGCTGCTGTCCGTCGCAGTCTTGTCAACGCGCGTTGCCGCAGACGAGACATCGACAAACCCGCGTACGGTGCGTGCAGGCGAAACTGCACTGCAGATCGAAATTATCGGCATCGACGACCCGGCACGCATCGCCATGCTGCAGCGCTGGGCCGAGGAGGCGGCACGTGCGACCGTGCTGCCGTCTGGGCGCTTCCCGCTGCGCTCGGCGCTGGCGGAGGTGCGGGAGATCGACAGCCGCAGCAGCAGCGCGGTGCCGTGGGGCCAGACTTCGCGCGGCGATGGTGTCTCGGTGCTGCTGTACGTGCGGCGTGGTGCGGACTACGCGCAACTGCGTGCGGACTGGACGGCGGTGCATGAGTTCTCGCATCTGGCGCATCCGTATCTGGGCGAACGCGGGCGCTGGCTGGCCGAAGGCTTGGCGAGCTACCACCAGAATGTCCTTCGCGCGCGCGCGGGCCTGCTTGCGCCCGATGATGCTTGGCGACGGCTCGATGCCGGTTTCCGTCGTGGCGAAGCGGCGGGCGGCGGGCCGACGCTCGATGCGATGGGCCGTCAGCGCGGCGGCACCATGCGCGTGTACTGGGCCGGCGCAGCGTATTGGCTGGAAATGGATCTGGCGTTGCGTCGCGATCACGGTACGTCGCTGCTGGACGTGCTCGATCGTTACGCGCAGTGCTGTCTCGACGGCACCGCGCACGTGGCGCCGGAGGATTTCGTTGCCGCGCTGGACCGTGCGGCCGGCGTCGAGCTGTTCGTGCCGCGCTATCGCGACTACGCCGCATCGACCGTATTTCCATCGTTGGTCGACAGCTATCGTGCGCTTGGGATCGAGCGCGAAGGCGAAGGCTTGCGATTTTCTGGCGACGGTACGGCACGCGGATTGCGTGAAGCGATGATGGCGGCCCAATCTCAGGCCATTGACTCGATCAGGCCATAGCCCGATCAGGCTATTGCCCGATCAGGCCATTGCCCGATCAAGCTATGAACCTGCCCCCTCAGACCGGACGCCAGGAAGCGATACTTTCATCGCCCCCTGGAGGTTTTCATGGAACACATTCCCCGTCGTCGTTACACGGACGATTTCAAAGCTCAAGCGATCCT
>JANLSB010000661.1:0-2680 GCA_031362125.1 Lysobacterales bacterium
AGCCCATCGGCAAGCGTCCGTACCCGTTCGCTCAATGCATCGTCATCCAGCGCGCCGCCGTTCCACAGTACGCGTGGCGCGTTGCCCTGCAGGCGGGCGAGCAGCGGCGCGAACGAATTCACCGCGTGCATGCTCATAGCGCACCTGCAGCGAGGCGGGGCAGCAGCGGCATCGCCAAGGTCGTCTCCGACACATCGTTCACGCGCTGCAGATAGGCGTACCCGGCCGCGATATCGCCGAACATCAGCTTCGGCTGCGCGTCGTAGTAGCGGCCCCACTGGTTGTGGTCGTCGGTCAAACGCGATGCGCTCGCGTCGGCCAGTTCGACCGTGGCCAGGTGCAGGCGGTCGAAGGCGTTGCGCAGCTGCCGGGTCGCTGCGAACAACACCCAGCGGAAACCCGCAGCGTGCAGCCAGCAGGTCAGGTGGAGGATCAGTTCGCGCGCGTCACCGGCTGTCAGCGCACCGAAATTTCCGACTTCGACCATCTGGTCGCGCATGACCGGGCGGCCGGTGATCGTGCCGATGGCGGTTTCGGCGGAGGAATCGAGATACTGTTCGACGAAGAGCGGGCCTTCACTGCCGCGGCGCAGCCCGATTGCGGCCTGCAGGCCACCGGCAACGTTGTGGAACGCCAGCAGATCCGGCAGGAATCGGGTCAGTTCGGCGCCGTAGCGTGCGCGATAGACCTGTGCGATGAACGCTTCGGTTTCGTCTCGTCGTGCGTCGTCGATACCGATCAGCGCGCCGTTGGAAAAACCACGTGGCGCATTGCTGCGTGCAGAGGACACGGGTGGGGTGGGAGTCATGAGGTCGCATCCTGAGCGACCTCAATTAAGCGTAGATGATGCGTTTGTTAGTCAAACGTAAGTCGTGGATTAGGCTTTCATTAGGGCATGACGCGATTCGGGGTCGCTGTGCATGTCGGCAAGCGATGTCCTGACTGGTGCTGGTCGGTAGCCCCTGCCGATATTGTCTGCAGCGGTCGTCCATGCCCATGGCGACGGATGCGAATCTGCGAAACAACCAGCGCACGTGGGTGGCAGAGCTGCGTTACGACTATTGATGCCGATCAAGCTCAACGTGCGGTGTAACCACCATCGATCACCAGTTCGCTGCCGGTGACGAATTTCGATTCGTCGGAGGCCAGATAGACCACGCCCCAGGCGATGTCGTTGGGCTCGCCCATGCGCCCGAGCGGATGCATCCGGCCGATCTCGCGGCGCGCGGCGTTGATATCGGGCGCACCGCTGTCGCGGATCTTCTGTTCGACCATCGGCGTCCAGATGTAGCCAGGGTGGACCGAGTTCACCCGGATCTTGTCGACGGCATACAGCATTGCATCGGTCTTGCTCATCAATCGCACCGCGCCCTTGGAGGCGTGATACGGCGGCAGATCCGCCGTGCCGACAAGACCATAAAACGATGACATGTTGATGATGCTGCCGCGGCCGCCGCGTTTCATGTGCGGAATCGTGTGTTTGACGCAGAAGAACACGCCCTTCACGTTCACCGCCTGCACCCGGTCCCATTCTTCCTCGGTGATCTCATGGGTCGGTTTGTCCACGCCCGAGATGCCGGCGTTGTTGACCAGCACATGCACGCCGCCGAACGCCGCTGCCGCTTCGTCGATCGCGGTTTTCACGTTCTGTTCGGACGATACGTCGACCCGCCAGTAGCGCGCCTGCGCGCCGCGTCCGCGCAGCTCGGCAGCCAGCGCTTCGCCCTCGGTATCCTGCATGTCGAAAATCGCGACCTTGCCGCCTTCGTCGGCCAGTCGCTCGACGCAGGCGCGACCGATGCCTTGCGCGCCGCCGGTGATGATGCAGACTTTGTCCTGTACCCGGTTCATTGCCAACTCCTGCCGGAAAGATTTCCATAGTGCATGCGATCGATACACGCCGCACGTCGATGTCGTTCGAGTGCGATGCACGTACCGGCGAGTGGGCGGCGCGCATCGCCGGATCCGGGGCGAACAATAACGTCAGTAGGGGTGTGGGCGCCAGTCGCTACGCCGATATTGGCGGCGCAGCGCGCTCGAGCCGCACGCCCGGGCGGGCGTCACAGCGATCGCACCGGGCGTGGCGTTTGCGTCGAGTGGCCCGGCCGCGGCATCACTTGTGCACATCCCGGTAGCGGAGCATTGCGCCGAGCTGCTGCTCCCTGTCGTCGTCGAACCCGCAGGTCGCTGTCCATTCCGCCGGGTTTTCGTAGGTGCCGAACAGCATGTCCCACCACACGATGTCGCCGTAGTTGTTCTTGTGGCGGCCGTGTTGGTGGTGGATGCGGTGCATCTCCGGGCGCTGGAAGATGTAGCCGATCCAGCGCGGCGTTTTCACGCTGGTGTGGTAGAAAAATTCGCCGAGGGCAGTGCACAGGGTGTAGATCGCGGCTGCCTCCATCGACAGCCCAAGCACGGTGTACACGAGCAGACTGCCGATCAGTGAATTGACCACCATCTCGCCCGGATGTTTGTAGAACGAGGTCGCGACCTCCAGGCGCTGCGGGCTGTGATGGATCTGGTGGAACCCGAGCCAGAGCACATCGACCTCGTGACGCCAGCGGTGCCACCAATAGAAGATGAACGTGGCGATGAAATAAGCGAACAGACCGCCCGCCGCGGGCGACCAGTGCGCGGAGAGATGGAACAGTGATCCGGAAGCGAACCAGCGCTCCCAGGT
>JANLSB010000680.1:0-4878 GCA_031362125.1 Lysobacterales bacterium
GCCAAGATCGAACTGCTCGGGCTGCAGGACGAGAAGATCTGGATTGAGCTGTCCAATACCAAGCTCGCCACGCTCGGCATTCCGCTCCCGGTGGTGCAGCAGGCACTGGCCGAACAGAATGCGGTCACGCCGGCAGGATTCTTCGAGACTGCGACCGACCGCATCCAGCTGCGCGTCAGCGGTGGATTCCGTTCGGTGGAAGAGATCCGCCAGTTTCCGATCCGGGCTGGCGACCGCACCTTCCGCCTCGGCGATATCGCCGAGGTCCATCGTGGCTATGCCGATCCCGCAGCGCCTCGCGTCCGTTACATGGGCGAGGATGCGATCGGCATCGCGGTGTCGATGAAGCCCGGCGGCGACATCCTTCAGCTCGGCAAGGCGCTGGATGCCGAAACCGTACGGCTGCAGCGTGCGCTGCCGTTGGGCATGCAACTGCACCGCGTCGCCGACCAGCCTGCGGCCGTGCGCGACTCGGTCGGAGAATTCGTGCGCGTGCTCGCCGAAGCGGTGATCATCGTGCTGCTGGTCAGCTTTTTTTCGCTCGGTCTGCGCACCGGTCTTGTGGTCGCGGTGAGTATTCCACTGGTGCTCGCGATGACGTTCGCGGCCATGTACTACTTCGGCATCGGTCTGCACAAGATTTCGCTGGGCGCGCTGGTGTTGGCGCTGGGGCTGATGGTGGACGACGCGATCATTGCGGTCGAGATGATGGCGATCAAGATGGAGCAGGGCTTTTCGCGGCTGCGCGCGGCGGCCTTCGCCTACGAAACCACCGCATTTCCCATGCTCACCGGCACGCTGGTGACCGCCGCCGGCTTTCTGCCGATCGCGACCGCCGCGTCGGGCACCGGCGAGTACACGCGATCATTGTTCCAGGTAGTCACGATCGCCTTGCTGGTGTCGTGGGTTGTGGCGGTGCTGTTCATTCCGTATCTCGGCGACAAGATACTGCCGGACCCGCACTCTTTGCCGAAACGCAATTCGCTCGAAGGCCGGATCCGCGCCTTCCGCGAGCACCTCGCCGACCGCTGGCCGCAGTACGCCGGTCTGCTCCGGCCGGCGCCGGTCGCTGCCGAAGGTGGGCATGCGACGGCGCACGATCCCTACGGCACTGCGTTCTACACACGTTTCCGCGCGACGGTGCGGTGGTGTATCCGCCGTCGTTGGCTGGTGATCGGCGCGACCGTGCTCGCGTTCGTGGTCTCGATCCTGTTGTTCCGCTTCGTACCGCAGCAATTCTTCCCGGACTCGACCCGGCTCGAACTGATGGTCGATGTGGAACTGGCCGAAGGCAGCTCGCTCAAGGCGACCGGTGCCGCCGCGCATCGTCTGGAAAAACTCCTGTCGACCCGCAGGGAAGTCGAGAACTACGTCGCCTATGTCGGCACCGGCTCGCCGCGGTTCTATCTGCCGCTGGACCAGCAGCTGCCGCAGAAGCACTTCACCCAGTTCGTGGTGCTCGCGAAGGACGTCAAGGCGCGCGAAACCCTGCGCAATTGGCTGATGGACGAGGTGCGGCCGCTGTTTCCAGAACTGCAGCTGCGCGTGACCCGCTTGGAAAACGGGCCGCCGGTCGGCTACCCGATCCAGTACCGTGTTTCCGGCGAACACATCGAGCGTGTGCGCGAGATCGCCTACCGGATCATGGGCAAGGTGCGTGCGAACCCGAGCGTCATCAACGTCAATCTCGATTGGGACGAGCCGAGCAAGGTCGTGCGTCTGGTGATCGATCAGGATCGTGCCCGCGCGCTGGGCGTTAGCTCGGAGCAGCTCGCCAACTTTCTGTCGAGTTCGCTGTCGGGGCTGAAGGTCAGCACCTATCGCGAAGACAACGAACTGATCGAGATCCTGCTGCGCGGGCCCGAGGACGAGCGTGCGCGGCTGGAACTGCTCGGCAGTCTCGCGGTGCCGACCACCAGCGGCAAGACCGTGCCGGTGATGCAGATCGCGCGCCTGGAATCGGCGTTCGAGGATGGCGTGATCTGGCATCGCAACCGGTTGCCTACCGTGACGGTCCGCGCCGATCTGGTGAATGGGCCGACGCCAGCGACGATCGTCGCGCAGATCGACCCGACGCTGGAGGAGATCCAGGCGTCGCTGCCAGACGGCTATCAGATGAGCACCGGCGGTGCCGTTGAAGATTCCGCGCGCGGCCAGAATTCGATCAAGGCCGGCATGCCGCTGTTCGTGTTCGTGGTGATCACGCTGCTGATGGTGCAGCTGCGCAGCCTGTCGCGGGTGTTCCTGGTGATGTCGACCGCGCCGCTCGGCCTGATCGGCGTGACCCTGTTCCTGCTGGTGTTCCGGGTGCCGTTCGGCTTCGTCGCCATGTTGGGCACGATCGCGCTGTCCGGCATGATCATGCGCAACTCGGTGATCCTGATCGATCAGATCGAACAGGACATCGCCACCGGCCACGACCGCTGGACCGCGATCGTCGAATCGACCGTACGCCGTTTCCGGCCGATCGTATTGACCGCACTCGCCGCGATTCTCGCGATGGTGCCGCTGTCGCGCAGCGCGTTCTTCGGGCCGATGGCGGTGGCGATCATGGGTGGCCTGATCGTCGCCACCGCGCTGACGCTGCTGTTCCTGCCAGCGTTGTATGCGGCGTGGTTTCGCGTGCGCGCCAGCGAGGTGCGCCCCGAACTCGCAGCAGGTTGACGCACGCAAGCGTTTCGCAACCGGGCCGTTCTGCGGCTCCCTCCCCCTCCCGCTGCGGGCGGCCCGGGTTGCGATCTTGGCGCGTGGTCGTGGCTGCCAATTCCGCAGATTGGCGCATCGTTCAACCACCACTGTGCTGCCGCCCCGAAGATGGTTTGCTCGTCATCCCCGCTTTCGCGGGGATGGCAGTCAATTTTTGTTCGCGTCATCGGGTTGCTTGGTCTCCTCGACAAAAAAGTGGGGATACATCAGGTCGAGGCGCACCAGGTATCCCTTCAGCAGCGGCGAAGGGCCGAACTGCCGCTGTCGATTCCGCCGCCGGTCTTCACGCTAGACTCGCAGTGCGGAACACGAGTCTTCACAGGGGGTGGCATGGAGCGGCAGGTTTTCGTCAGTCACGCGGCGGACGATCCGGATTGGCCTGCACAGGCCGTCGAAGCGGTGGCACTGGCAATCCATGAGGCGGGTATCGGCGTCAGGCTTGACCTGTGGCATCAACGCGATATCGGGCTTCGTCCGTCGCTCAGCGAGTGGCAGGACTGGATGGATGAGGCGATCGATGGGTCCAGCCATATCCTTTGTCTGGTGTCGTCGCGTTACCGCCAACTGTGGGCGCGCAAGCCCGAGGACGCAGGTGGTTACGGCTTGGCTTTCGAGTCCATCCACATGAGTCACATCCTCTATTTGCTTAAACAGCGCAACCATGGCCGTATCCTTACCCTGCGCCCAGAGGGCAGCGACTACGACTGCATCCCGCGGACTCTTGCCATGGATTGTTCAGCCTATGTCTGGGCCAAAGAGTGCGCTTTGCTGCTATCGCATGTGGGTAGGGCGGCGCTACCGGGGCATGTTGTATCGCCGGCCCACAAGCCCGACGTAACGACGGCAATTGCGGTTACGCCCGCTACACCATCTCCCGCCACACGGCCGCCGGCGCAGGCCGCGCAGAGGCCCGCACCCACCGCGCAGCTGCGCCCATCTTGGGCCAGCGACTGCGGCGAAGATGGCTACGGCCGCTGGGCCGATCTCACCGTGAATGGCGCCATCCAGCGGATGCGCTGGATCCCGCCGACCGGGCCGGAGGGTTTCTGGATGGGGTCGTCCCAGGCGGAGCGGGATGCGGTTGAGGACAAGTATGTTCGCGACGAGGCTAACAAACGCGAACATGCCCCCCGTTGCGTTGTAGTGGCGGATGGGTTCTGGCTGGCCGACACGCCCTGTACGCAGGCCTTTTGGGAGGCGGTGAGGGGCAAGAATCCCAGCCATTTCAATAAAGGTGCCAAGGCTCCTGAGCGCCCGGTGGAGAGCGTGAGTTGGGACGATGTGATGGACAAGTTCATTGCCCGCTTTGCGGCGATGCCCGCACAGGGCGGCGACCGGCTATGTCTGCCGACTGAGGTGGAGTGGGAGTATGCGGCGCGCGCGGGCACGGTTACGGCGTACTGGTGGGGTGATGCATGGGACGCGACCCGGGGTAATGTTGATGTCACTGGCGCGCGCGGCTGGAATGACGCGGAAGGCACCACCCCAGTCAAACTGTATATGCCCAATCCTTGGGGCCTATACGACATACACGGAAATCTCTGGGAATGGTGTGCAGATGATGTGTGGCAGCCCCGTCGGGACGACGCGCCGAAGGCGCGGTCGGGCCAGGCGCTCCGAGTGGTGCGTGGCGGTTCGTGGATCGCCCGCCCCGGCGGCGCCCGCGCCGCCGTCCGCCTAGGGTGGCTCCGTGGGCACGTGGCACGGTCCTTGGGTTTCCGCTTTGCCCTGAGGTCTTCCAGCGGGCCGGAGGGCCGGCCCGGAGGGCCAGGCGGGTAAGTGCCAGGCCAGATGGCCTAGCCGGCGCGGCGGCCGGAGGCGGCCGCGCTGCGCGCATCCGTATGACGGCTTTGACTAGCGATGCGGCTGTTGAAGCCAGGCCCAATCTTTTTCGCTATCGATCAGGCATGAAATCAACGAATTCCGTCGTTCTGGACTACACGATGTTTCAATCGTGTTTGTTTCAGGCGTGCTCTTTTCGATGGTGTCGTGGTGATGCGTGTAGATGTCGGACCGTGATGTTGCGCGGGTAATGCCTGGAGCCTTTTTCGCGCTGGGGCGCGAGTTACTTTCTTTGGCGCTAAGAAAGTAACCAAAGAACACATTCAGGTCCAATTAGAAACTGCCGGCGGAGACGTGGCCGGGATTGTTCGATGTGGGGTGCTGCCTCAT
>JANLSB010000715.1:0-4569 GCA_031362125.1 Lysobacterales bacterium
CGTCGAGGTCCGGTGGCTCGAAATCGAGCCGGCCGTGCGCGAGCAGATCCAGCCCGGCGACCCCGGAAACGATCCGTTCGGGCCACCCGAACCCCACTGCGAGCGCAGTGCGCATATCGGGCAGGCCGAGCTGCGCCAGCATCGAGCCGTCGATGAATTCGACCAGCGAATGCACCAGACTCTGCGGATGCACCAGCACTTCGATCCGTGACCCGGGCATGCCGAAAAGATGATGCGCCTCGATGACTTCCAGGCCCTTGTTCATCAGCGTGGCCGAGTCGACCGAGATTTTCGGACCCATCGACCACTTTGGATGCGCCACTGCCTGCGCCGGGGTGACGTCGGCCAGTTCGGCGCGCGAACGCCCCCGGAACGGGCCGCCGGATGCGGTCAGCTGGATACGCTTCAAACCCGCGTGCGCTTGGGCATTGGGCAGGCACTGGAAGATCGCGTTGTGCTCGCTGTCGATCGGCACGACAGTGGCGCCGGCGTTGCGTGCGGCAGCGGTCAGCAGTTCACCGGCCAGGACCAGGGATTCCTTGTTCGCCAGCAGCAGGCGCTTGCCGGCGCGTGCGGCGGCTAGCGTCGACGACAGTCCGGCAGCACCGACGATGGCGGCGACTACGGTGTCGTTGCCGGCATCGGCGGCGAGCGCATCGATCGCAGCCATTCCGGCGTGGGCTTCGGTGTCCAGACCGGCCGCCCGCAGGCCGTCTCGCAGCGCGGCATAGGCACTGTTATCGGCGATCGCCGCGTGCACAGGCCGGTGCGTCCGGCAGAGCGCGACCAGCGCGTCGACATTGCTCCCGGCCACCAGGGTCTGCGCGTGGAGACGATCCGGATGGCGCGCGATCACGTCCAGCGCCGAACTGCCGATCGAGCCGGTCGCGCCGAGCACGGCGACGCGCCTCATCGCGATGCTCCAGTGCTGAATGGGCGGGTCGACGAGGGCATGGCGGTCATGGACCGTGTCAGGGGGGGTAAGTTCGTGCGGGTCAAGTCGAGACTCAGAAGCCGAACAACAGCTTGCCCAGCGCGAATACCGGCAATGCCGCCAGCACGCTGTCGATCCGATCCAGTACCCCGCCGTGGCCGGGGATCAGGGTTCCCGAGTCCTTGGCCCCGACATGGCGCTTGAGCAGGCTCTCGTAGAGATCGCCGACCACCGAGAACAGGATCGTCCAGATCGCGACGACGGCGATCGCCGGAAGCTGTTTCACGCTGGCGCCGGCGAATGGCGCGGCTGCGAGGGCGATCACCATGCCGGCGACGACGCCACCAACCAGACCTTCGACGGTCTTGTTGGGGCTGATCCGCGGGCTGAGTTTGGTCTTGCCGAACTTGCGGCCAGCGAAATACGCACCGCTGTCGGCGGCCCAGACGATGGCCAGCGCCAGCAACAGCCAGCGGTTGCCATAGGGTTGGCTGGCATGGATCAGCGCCAGCGCGCACCATGCAGGAATCACGCTGAGCGTCGCCGCCGCCAACTTGAAGATCCGGGCATGGGTGTTGTGGTCCGAGGCAAAGTCGTAATGCCGCAGCCAGATCACCGCAAGCAGCCACCAGATGACGCCGATCATCACCATCAGCTGGAACAGGATCAGCGAGCTTCCGGTCGCCGATCGCGATGCCCAGACCAGGGCGACCATAAGCAGTAGATTCACCACCATCAGCACGCCGCGTGCGATCGGGTCGTCGATTTCGGCCAGTTTCAGCCATTCCCACAGGCCGATCAGGAATGCGGCGGCGCTGAAGGCGGCCAGCCATGGCGTGGTCAGCAGCAGCACGCCGGCGATGGCCAGTGGAGCCATGACCAAAGCGGCCAGCAAGCGCGTTCGGGTCATGCTTCGGTCCTGTCCGGGAGAGCGGGCGCCGCGGGTGCGACCTGAGCGCTGGTCAGACCGAAGCGGCGCTCACGGCCGGCGAAGTCCTCGACTGCGCGGTCGAGGGTCGCGGCATCGAGCTCGGGCCAGAGGGTCTCGGTGAACCACAGCTCGGTATAGGCGAGCTGCCACAGCAGGAAATTGCTGATCCGCTGGTCGCCGCCGGTACGGATGAACAGGTCCGGCGGCGGTAGGTCGTCCAAGGCCATATGGCGGGCGACCGCGGCTTCGTCGATCTGCTCGGGCCGCAGCCGGCCGGCGGCCACCTCCTCGGCAAGCGCACGCGCGGCGTGGGCGATGTCCTGACGGCCGCCGTAGCTTGCCGCGATGGTCAGGTGCAGCGCGAGGTTGCCTTGGGTGCGGGCTTCCGCGTCGCGCATGCGCAGCAGGATGTCAGGCTGAAAGCGCTGGCGTTCGCCGATGAAGCGCAGGCGCACGCCGCGGCGGTGCAGTTCGTCCACTTCACGTTCCAGCGCATTGAGGAACAGCTTCATGAGCGCACCGACCTCATCCTCGGGCCGGCCCCAGTTTTCGCTGGAGAACGCGAACAGGGTCAGCGCTTCGATGCCGCGCTGCAGGCAATAGTCGATGCACAGATTCACCGCGCGCGCGCCGGCGCGATGGCCGATGACGCGCGGGCGGCGACGGCGTTCGGCCCAGCGGCCGTTGCCGTCCATGATCACGGCAAGATGGCGCGGAATCCGCGATTGTTGCGGCAGGGTCATCCCGAGAGGCCTTAAACGGCCATGAGTTCCTGCTCTTTCGCCTTCACCACTTCGTCGACGTCTTTGATCGCCTTGTCGGTCAGCTTCTGGATATCGTCCTCACTGCGGCGTTCTTCGTCCTCGGTGATCTTCTTTTCCTTCAGCAGCTCCTTGACCTGCTGATTGGAATCGCGACGGATATTGCGGATCCCGACCTTGGTGTCCTCGCCTTCGGCATGCACGTGCTTGGAGAGTTCCTTGCGGCGCTCCTCGGTAAGCGGCGGCAGGTTGATGCGGATCGTGGTGCCGGCGGTGTTCGGGGTCAGGCCCAGGTCGGAGGCGTAGATCGCCTTCTCGACCGCGGCGACCATGTTCTTTTCCCAAGGGGTAATCACCAGCGAGCGCGCATCCGCCACGGCGATGCTGGCAACCTGCGACAGCGGCATCTCGGACCCGTAGTAATTGATCTTGAGATGATCGACCAGTGAAGGCGAGGCGCGGCCGGTACGGACCTTGGTCAGGCTGTGGCGGAGCGCGTCCACGCTTTTGGCCATGCGCGCCTGGGTGTCTTTCTTGATGTCGTTGAGCATGCCGGTTCCTGTTTCTATCAGGTATTGCTGTCGGGTGTTTCTGTCAGGCGGAAGGCCGCAGCGGGCAGTGCCGCGCGGCCGAAACGCCAAGACCGGCGATTATATGCGATGCGCGGCCCCGGGCCGCAGGGCCGGGTCGGCAGTGGATTCAACGGGCGCCGTGCGGCGCGCGGTCGTGGCGGTCGTGGTCGCAGGCCTGACCGTGCTCGATCTGCAGCGTCGGGTGGTTGATCCCGAAGCGCTCGTTGAGCGTGTGAACCACGGCGTCCAGGAACGCATCGTGATCTTCGTGGCCGGGCCTCACCAGATGCGCGGTCAACGCGATCTCGCCCGCGCCCAGCGACCAGATATGCAGATGGTGTACGGCCTGCACCCCCGGCTGGCCGGCGAGCAAGGCCTGGACTTCGCCCTGGTCGATCCCCCGCGGCACCGCGTCCATCGCAGCCTCGAAAGCGTCGCGCAGCAGCCGGAATGCGCCCAGTGCGACCACCACTGCCACCAGCACCGCCGTCGCCGGATCCAGCCAGCGCCAGTCCAGCCACAGCATGCCGAAACCCGCCAGCACCGCCGCCAGCGACACTGCGGCGTCGGCCACCAGATGCAGGAACGCGCCGCGACGGTTGAGGTCCTGGGCGTGACCGTGACGCACGAACCAGGCTGCGCCCAGGTTCACGGCGATACCGATGGCGGCTACGATGATCACCGGCAGCGCCGGGATCTGCGGCGGGTCCGCGAAACGGCGCAGCGCCTCCCACCCCAGCGCGCCGCTGAACCCGACCAGCAGCAGCGCATTGCCCAGCGGCGACAGCAGGGTCGCGCGCCGCCAACCGTAGGTATGGCGGCCGGTCGGCGGGCGTTTGGCCATCACTGCCGCGCCCCAGGCCAGCGACAAGCCGAGCACATCGCCGAAGTTGTGCAGCGCATCGGACAGCAGCGCCAGTGAGTCTGTGTAGAAGCCATAACCGGCTTCCAGCGCGGTGTAGGCCAGATTGATCAGTGTTGCGATCGCGAACGCGCGGGTGCCGCTGGTGAAGCCGTGGCTGTGCCCATGATCATGTCCGTGGCTGTGCCCGCGCCCGTGATCGTGCGGATGCGCATGATCGCGGTCATGGTCATGGTCATGGTCATCGTGGTCGTGTGCCGTCATCGCCTGCAGCTCATTTCACGCCGTGCATCATCCGGCGCAGCAGCGGCGACAGCGCGAACGCCACCACCGAGCAGCCGATGCCGATCCACATCAGCAGCCAGAACAGGTGCGAATACTTCGCGCCGGCTTCGGCCATGTCGATCGCGGTACCTTCCGGAACATCAAGTGCGGCCAGCTTGCCCAGCAGGGCGGCCAGTGTTTCCGAAAACGCGGTCGCGAGGAACCAGGTGCCCATCATCAGGCTG
>JANLSB010000732.1:0-2416 GCA_031362125.1 Lysobacterales bacterium
CAACCGAGGTGAGCGTGCCCGTATGAGCGTGCCCGTACGAGCATGCTCTGTTGAGCGTAACCGGGTGATCCTGCAACAACAGCTGCGCATTCTCAGCCGTTGTCGCTTTCCATCACCGTCTTGAGTTTCGCCAGTCCGCTCGCGAAATCGCCGCCGACCCAGCGGTCCAGCATCAGGCCGAACCAGCGCGAGATCGGGTTCTTGCCGTGCTCGGTATCGAACGCCCAGACGACCCGCGTACCGTCGCCTTCCGCAGTGAGCGTGAAGGTCGCGATCGCATCGTTCTGGCCTTCGAATTCGAGTCGGGTGCCCACCTTCTCGTTCGGCACGCTCTCGATGATCGTCTGCCGACCCTTACCGACATCCGACTGTTCGCTCGACCAGCGCATGCCGGCGCCGACGCCTTCGGTTGGGCCTTCATAGACGTACTCGGTCTTGGGGTCGCGGCCATGCCACGGCGACCATTCGTTGAAACGCCGATATGAATTGAGCATCGCGAACACCTGCGCCTGCGGGCGGGCAATGCTGATGGATCGCTCCACGTGGGTGCTGGCGGGCAACGCGAAACCAACCGCGACCACCGCCACAACAAGCAGCAGGACTGCACCGAGCAAACGCTTCAGGACGGACATATCGACCTCCGGAGACAGGGACCGATCTTCATCCTAACGTAAAGGCGCATCGATCGAAGCCCCGGCGACTATGCCGGGCTTGGCGTTCGCGCATAAAAAAACTCCCTCTCCGCCTGGGCACACGGAGAGGGAGTTTCGGATACCGCTAATCGGGGTGTTGCTTACATCATTGGAATGGGTGCTGCCGGCGCGGTGGCCGGCGCAGCCTTCTTGGCGCGCTTCACAGCTTTTTTAGCCTTTTTTTTTGCGACTTTCTTGGCAGCCTTCTTAGCCGGTTTCTTGGCGGCTTTCTTCGCAGTCTTCTTGGCAGCCTTCTTAGCCGGCTTCTTGGCAGTCTTCTTGGCAGCCTTCTTGGCCGTCTTCTTGGCAGCCTTCTTCGCGGTCTTCTTGGCAGCCTTCTTTACAGTCTTCTTGGCAGCTTTCTTGGCGACCTTCTTGGCAGCCTTCTTGGCGGTCTTGCGGACGGCCTTCTTGGCGGCTTTCTTCACGGTTTTCTTAGCCGCTTTCTTCGCGGTTTTCTTTGCAGCTTTTTTAACAGCCATGGGATGGCTCCTCGTCAGTGAACTTGCATTGGATATTACGGCCCAGTCAACAACCGGATTGCGGGAGTCGGACCCGCCTTCCACCGCCGGCGCACAAGGCAAGCCGGTACGGATTCCTGCCGGGATCTCAATCGCGAGTCCCGGGTATTCGACACGCCTGCATCTGCCTTCCACCCGGATCCACGCGACTGCGCTCCAGCGCAGGGCAATAGAAAACCCGTGACCGGCACGGTCGTAGGTTTGGCGGTAGGCGCAGACTCGTTGGATTGAGGCGCTGTTTTCGCAGAGGAGACGAAGGCTGTTCCCACCGGAATGGAGGTCCGGGCGGAAGAGCGTTTTGTGCTTCGCGTTTTCGTCTTGATCCGACTCACTCGTTTCTGCTAAGGCGACACTTGGGGCGAAACCTAATCACGCTTTTTTCCACTGTCAACACCCAGTGCGAAAAAAAACGCCGCGCCGCTCCGGACGTCGGTCTCGCGTGCACGATGGATCGACGTCCGTACGTCGGTCGCGCGCGTCTCCTCAGCGACGCTCCGATTCGATACGCGCGAAACAAAACATCTTTTTTCCAGCGGTTTTTTTTGCGGCGCAGATCGCGAGACATGTTTTCTCGACGGCAGGCAGCGATTGCGAGGAGGCGCACCGAGCACGAGTTGCGACAGGTGAACGCATCGCTTTCGACATTGCGTCGGACGGTGACTTTTTCGCGCCGCACAACCCCGATTGCGCGAAACTGCGCGAACTTTCAGACGCGATTTGCGGTGTCGAAGGCGTGCGACGCATGCGTCGAAGCGGTCTCGGCGGCCTCAACACGGCGCGATCGAACGCGCAGACGGACACTTGAACCGACGTCCGAACGCAGCGAACCACAGCGCGTCAGGTGCGTGTCGCGAAGATATCCGCATGCAGAGAAACGAAAAAAAGCCGCTCGCGGCGATGCGAGCGGCTTCGGAGGTAACGACAGGACGCGCAGAACGGTGGTCGGCGCACAGGCGCCGCAAGATCCGCAGGTTCGGTCAGTGGGCGTCGTCGTCCAGCAGCTCTGCATAGTCATCCGGCGCGAGCAGATCATTGAGCTGGTCGTTGTCCTCGGCATCGACCACGAACAACCAGCCTTCGCCGTAGGCGTCCTCGTTGATGGTCTCCGGCTTGTCGGCCAGCGCGGCGTTGACCGCGGTGACGGTGCCGCTGATCGGCGCGTACACGTCGGAAGCGGCCTTGACCGACTCGACTACGGCGCAC
>JANLSB010000767.1:0-1545 GCA_031362125.1 Lysobacterales bacterium
CAGCCTCGGGCATCGCACAGGCGTTGCACCGCATTCGCGCCCGCTCGCTGCGCTACATCGATCCCGAGGGCCAGCCCAAGGGCTGGGACATCGCCGATGCCGCCGCTGCAGGCTGGACCGCCGCACAGGTGGCGACCTGGGCTGCGCACCGCGTGGCCGAACTGGAGGTCGTGCGCGGATGAGCACGAACCGCAAACGACTGCGTGTGGTCGACGGACGCGGACGCACAGACGGCGGCGGGCCGAGCGACGACGACTGGCGTGCGCTGCTCACCGTCAACCGGGAAGGGCGTATCGACGCGAACATGCACAACGTGCTGCTGATCCTCGAACACGACGAGCACTTCGCCGGCCTGTTCTGGCTCAATGAATCCTCGAACCAAGTGGTGCTCGAACGCGATCCGCCGTGGATCGGCGGCACGCGTGATCAATTCACCGACGCCGACAGCTACGAGCTGTCGGCGTGGCTGCAGCACCCGCAGCGCTACGCCACCAACGTCAGCGACGAGCTGGCGCTGAAGGCCGTGGTCACGGTTGCGCGTCGGCATCGCCGCCACCCGATCCGCGAGTATCTGCACGGACTGGTCTGGGACGGCACGCCGCGCGTCGAGCGCATGTTCAGCACGCTGTTCGGCGCGGAAGACCGGCTCTACAACCGGCAGGCGGCCGTGTGCTTCATGGTCAGCGCGGTGGCGCGTGCGCTGTGGGTCGATGCCAAGCAGCCGCACATCGGCGCAAAGGTCGACTTCATGCTGGTGCTCGAAGACAAGCAGGGCAAGCAGAAAACGACGGCGATGGAGACGCTGTTCGGCGCGAACTGGTTCGTCGAGACGATGGAATCGCCATCGGACAACGACTTCTATCAGGTGCTGCACGGCTGTTGGGGCGTGGAGATCGCGGAGATGGACGCCTTCAGCAAGGCCGACGTCACCCGTGTGAAGGGCGCGATCACCCGGCGCATGGACAAATATCGCGCGCCGTATGAGCGCGCACCGCGCAGCTGGCGGCGCGAGAGTGTTTTCATCGGCACCACCAACGAAAATGAATACTTGCGCGACCACACCGGCGGCCGGCGATTCCTGCCGGTGCGCATCCTGCCTGAAGGCATGATCGATATTGCCCGCATGATCGCCGAGCGCGATCAACTGTGGGCCGAAGCGGTGGCACTGTTCCAGCAAGGCACGCAGTGGTGGGTGCTGCCGGACGATGCCGAGGAGGAGCAGGAAGCGCGCTTCATGGAGGACAGTTGGGAAGGCCGCCTGCGTATCTGGCTGGTCGGACGCATGCCGCCCAAAGACGCCGACAAGCCGCGTCCGTATCCGCAGCGGTATCGCTACGGCAACGATGTGGTCGAGTGGACGACCACTGACGAACTGCTGCTGTACGCCATCGGCATGGACGTGGCCAAGCACGATCGCAATGCGCAGATGCGCATCGCGGCGGTGATGAAGCGACTCGGATGGGAGCACCTGCGACGCGAATGGGTGAAGGGCGACGGCCGCGAGCGACGTTGGGTGCGGCCCGCGTCGATGGTGGACACGCAGCC
>JANLSB010000788.1:0-9196 GCA_031362125.1 Lysobacterales bacterium
AGCGCCTGCGCCTGCGCCTGAGCATGCTGCTGCCGAACTGGGGCCTGCGCATCACCAGCGTCGAAACCACACAGGAAGCACTGGAACGGATCCGCTCGGCCGTCAGCCAAGGCCCGACCTGGGCCTACAGCACGGTCATCGCCGACCTCGCCAGCGTGCGCAGCACGGCTGTAGCACTGCAGCGCAACCTCGAACGCCAGAGCACCTATGGTCAAGTGCGATTGATCTGTCTGCAGGGCGACGAGCCCGTGCCGGAAGAACTGCTGGCCGTCGTCACGCTCCTGCAACGCCAAGCGCCCGACGCCGACCTCCGTACCGCCCTGCTCGGCGTGGCCGATCAAGACCCAGAGCCCAAGACCGGGGATTTCGGCAGTTACGCCCATTCAACGCGGCCGGGTGCTGGAGACGGCAGCTATCCGGGTGAAAGCGCTACAGCACCGGCACCTGCAGACGCCGAACCGATCCGGCCGATGCGGGTCCTGCTGGTCGAAGACAATCCCGTCAATCTGATGGTCGGTCAACGACTGCTGAGCGTGCTTGGCACGCATTGCGACAGTGCTACCAACGGTGAAGCTGCGCTGCTGCGAATGTCCGCCTCGCGATACGACCTTGTGCTGATGGATTGTCAGATGCCGGTGATGGATGGATACACCGCCACCCGTCGCTGGCGCGAACACGAATCCGCCAGCGGCGGCCGGCGGCTGCCGATCGTGGCGATGACCGCCAACGCGATGGCGGGCGATCGCCAGAAGTGCCTCGACTGCGGCATGGACGACTATCTTGCCAAACCCGTCACCCGGGGTGAACTCGAGCGCTGCCTGTTCCACTGGTACCAGATCTCTTCGCAACAGGCCCATGCCGAGCCCGCCGCACCCACCCCCATTCAGACGCCTGCTCCAGCGATTCCATCTGCCGCGACACCAACCGCCACGCTGGAAGCCGCCGCCAACCGACCCGCCATCGCTGCGAACCCTTTCGTGACCTCCCCTTCCCCCTCAAAGGCCATCCCACCGGCCGCCCCAGCACCTCGATCCGAACCACCGCCCCCGGTGCTCGATGCCGCAGTGCTCGAAGAACTACGCAGCATCCTGGGTACCGAAGTCGACCGTCTCATCGAGGTGTTCCTCGACGATACGCCACGCCTCATCGCAGCACTTGAAACCGCTGCGGTCGGGCCGGACTACGACATGCTGCGCAATGCCTCACACACGCTGAAATCCTCGAGCGCCAACCTCGGCGCGATGCTGCTGTCCAACGCGGCGAAGAAGCTCGAACTGGCAATCCGCACGCAGACGCTGGAGCGACCGGCTGTGGCAGTGGCGCTGATCGCAAACGAATTCGCCCGCGCCCGTCAGGCACTGCGCGCGAATATGTCGCAGGGGGCGTCGCAGGCGCAGTAGTCGTATCTTTGCGACACGAAAACGGCGGCCTCGCGGCCGCCGTTTTTCTGTACTTTTCCGACGATGTATCAGCTTGCGAGTTTGGTCTGCAGGTAATTCTGTTCGCCCAGACGCTGGATCAGCGACAGCTGCGTTTCGATCCAATCGATGTGCTCTTCCTCGGAGTCGAGGATATCGGCGAACAGCTGACGGCTGACATAGTCGCCGATCTTCTCGCAGTGCGCGATCGCGTCGCGCAGTAGCGGCAGCGCATCATGCTCCAAAGCAAGGTCGCACTCCAGCAGCTCGCGCGGGGTTTCGCCGATGCGCAGCTTGCCAAGTGCCTGGAAGTTCGGTAACCCATCGAGAAACAGGATCCGCTCAGCCAGCTTGTCGGCGTGCTTCATCTCGTCGATCGACTCGTGGTGTTCGTGATCGGCGAGTTCCTTCAGGCCCCAGTTCTTCAGCATCTTGGCGTGCAGGAAGTACTGGTTGATCGCGGTCAGCTCGTTGTAAAGCGCCTTGTTGAGGAATTCGATGGTCTTGGGATCGCCTTTCATGGCCGGTTCCATAATCTGTTCAATCCTCCACTCTAGCCGCAATATGCAACCGATGAAGGAATGCGAATCGTATGCGTTAGAACTGGTTGATAGTGGCCCGCAGTGCGTCAGGCAGCGCGAGAGACCCCGTGAGCCACTTCCGCATCCATTGCACCATGTTCTTCCGCGAGGAGTTCGGCAGCCATGCACACACAACTGCCGCAACCTGCGCCGCAGCCGGTACGCATGGTCAGCTCGGCCATGGAACGGCAACCCGCGGCTATTGTCTGGCGGATTGCATGCTCGGTGACGCCGTTACAGAGGCAGACATACATGGCAGGGGCGCAGAGTGATTGGGAACCGTTCTCATTCGGCCACAGGTGAGAATGATTGTCAATCCCGGCTTAGGTGTTCTCGACCCCGTTTCCGTTCATGGGTGTCCCCGGGCGTTGCCGACCTCGAGACCGAGACCAGTGCAGAGGCTCCAGGCCAGCGGAGGGGATTGCCTGCGCACCCGCCACCTCCCGCGCGAACGGCGCCAAATGATGCAGCGCATGGGTGTAGACCATCCGCTTGAAGTTGACCACATGCTCCAGCGGGTACCAGAAGTCGACCCAACGCCAGTGATCGAACTCGGGCGAATCGGTCAAATCCAATTGCAGGTCGTTTTCTTCTCCAGTGAACCGCAACAGGAACCACACCTGCTTCTGGCCGATGCAGACCAGCCGGTCGTGACGGCGCACCGCTCGCGGCGGCAGCCGGTAGCGCAGCCAGCCTGGTGTACTTCCCAGCACGTCGACATGCTCCGGCAGCAGCCCGGTTTCCTCGCGCAGTTCGCGATACATCGCCTCGGTGGGGGTTTCATCGCTGTTCATCCCGCCCTGCGGGAACTGCCAGCCATCGCGGCGGACACGGCGTGCCCAGAACACCCGGCCATCCGAGCGCATGAGGACAATGGCGACATTCGGTCGATAACCGTCCGGATCGATCACGATGCGGACTCCTGAAATCTTTGGCCCTTAGGCCGCTGTCTACGACTCTGCCACGCGCGCCCGGCGAGGACAAGCGCGAGCGATCGAGAATCACGCAGATTGACGCGGAGGCCCGCGCCATGGACAATTTCCGGCTAGTCGCAGTCGCGACGGCGTCTTGTTGGCTATGTAGCTCAGCCGGTTAGAGCACAGCACTCATAATGCTGGGGTCGGTGGTTCGAGTCCACCCATAGCCACCATCCCATCTCCCCTGTCCAGGCTCGCATGCAGCGCACAGAGCGCGGCCCCGCGGTCTGCCGAGCCCGCCATGGACATCTTCAAAGTCTTCACGCTCGAAGCCGCGCACTGTCTGCCGAATGTTCCAGCAGGCCATAAATGCGCGCGACTGCACGGGCATTCCTTCCGGATCGAACTCCATGTCAGCGGCGAGGTCGACTCTCAGACCGGCTGGGTGATGGACTTCGCCGACATCAAGACGGCATTCAAGCCCTTGTACGACCAGCTCGACCACCACTACCTCAACGACATCGATGGTCTCGACAATCCCACCAGCGAACGACTGGCCATATGGATCTGGAGCCGCCTCAAACCCTCCTTGCCGCTGCTGAGCGAAGTCGTGGTCCACGAAACCTGCACATCGGGCTGCCGGTATCGCGGTTGAGCAAAGACTCGTCGTGTGTAGATTCTGAATGTGCAAGCCATTGATTTTTCAGAGAGACCCTGGCAAATAGCAAGCCGCTCATCGGCTCATGTTGCAGTGCAGCATAAGACGGGTTATGTTGCGCCGCACCACACCGGCATTACCCTGCCGGCCACCCAAGCCTCAGGAGTCCGCCATGTACCAGCAGTTCAACGATCAGTTCACCCAGTCGACCCGCCAGTTCGCCGACACCTCGTCACAGGTCGGCCGTCTCGCGCTCGAAAACACCGAAGCAGTCTTCGGTCTGCAGCTCGCCACCCTCGAAGAAAACATGAACGCTGCCTTCGCGTTCTGGGGTGAGCTGGCCGAAGTGCGGGATATGGATGCCTTCAAGGCCGTCTGGCCGAAGGGTGTTCAGATCGCCCGCGAAAACGTCGAGCGCAGCATCGGCACCGGACAGGCTGTCTTCGGCCGTACCGTGAAGACCAACGAAGCCATCGCCCAGATCGCCAAGGGCCAGTTTCAAACCGTAGCCGCCACCGTGCAGGCCGACGTTGAAAAAGTGGGCAAGGCTGCGGATCGCAAGACTTCGCGCTGATTTGAGCGGCCGCGCGCAGGATCGCGGCCACTTCAGCTCATTCGAACCCGGTAGCGCAAGCTACCGGGTTTTTGTCGTCGGAAACCTGGAACAACCTTTCGAGGCGCAATTGCCACCAAAAATGGCACTCTGCTAATCCAAAATTAAATATTGCTCAAATCTTGAACTCAATTCAAAATATGTTCTGCGAAACACTTTAGCCGCCACACCATGAGCACCAAAGACCGCCGCCTACGTGAGCGCGCCGAGCGCGAACAGCGCTTCCTGGATAAGGCCCAGGAACTAATCCAGCGAGACGGACTGATGTCGCTGCAGATGTCACGGATCGCCGAAGAATGCGATTACGCCGTCGGTACGCTCTACCAGCACTTCGCCAGCAAGGAAGACCTACTGGTCACGCTTGCCACCCGTAACTGCATGAGCCGTGTGCATCTGTTCGAGCGCGCCGCGCGTTGGCCCGGCCCAAGCCGCGAGCGGATGCTGGCGATCGTGCTGGCCGACCTGATGGTCATCCGCGCGCAGCCAGAGCACTTCCGCCTGGAACAATTCGTCTGGACCGACGTCATCTGGGGCGCAGCGTCACCGCAGACCCGGCAGCGTTCGCTGGAGGCAAGCGCGCCACTGGGTTTGCTGATCGACAGTATCGTCGAGGGCGCGATCGCTGCGGGCGACCTGCGTGCCGATATCGGTTTGTCGGCGCAGGCCGTGACGATCGGGCCTTGGACGCTCGCTCTGGGGATGCATACCCTGACCCACGCCGAAGGGCTGCTCGAAGCGCATGCGCTGGGCGACCCGTACCGGCTGCTGATGAAACATCTGCATTTCCTGCTCAACGGCTATGGATGGCAGCCATTGTTCGACCCCGCAGACGATGCCGCGCTCGACGCGCTCAACTCGCGCCTGTGCCGGGACGTATTCGGTAACGCATGCCCGCAATCTGACCCCACCTCCATCACGACCACCGCCGCGACCACACTTCGCTCCGAGGTTTCCCCATGACTGACGCCATCGAATCGCCCCTCAACGAAGCGGCCCGCGCAGCGCAACGCAAACCGTCCTCGAAAAAGCGGATGGCACTGATGTTGATCGGCGCCGCTGTGGTCTTCGGCGGCGTGTTTGCAGTCAAAGCCGTGATCAGTACCGGTACGAACGAATTCTTCAACAAAATGCCGCAGCCGCCAGCTTCGGTCAGCGTCTCGGTCGCGAAAGCCGAACGCTGGCGCGATGGCGCAGAAGCAATCGGCACCTTCGTCGCGGTCAATGGCACTGATGTCACTACCGAGGCCGGGGGCGTGATCCGCGAGATCCTGTTCGAATCCGGCCAGCGTGTGAAGGCCGGCACCGTCCTTGCCCGGCTCAATACCGCCAACGAAGAAGCAACGCTACGCGCGCTGGATGCCGCTGCGAAACTTGCGGTCTCGCAGCGCGACCGCTGGCGCGAACTGGGCCAGCAGAAACTGGTGCCGCTGGCCGATGTCGAACAGCGCGCCGCCGATGCCGCATCGGCAGTCGCCCAGGTCGAAGCGCAGCGCGCGCTGATCGCGCAGAAAACCATCCGCGCGCCTTTCGACGGCACACTCGGCATCCGCAAGGCGAATCTCGGCCAGTTCATCGCACCGGGTAGCCCCATCGTCAATCTGCAGTCGATCAGCCCGATCTTCCTCGACTTCACCCTGCCACAGCAGCGCATGGATCAATTGGTAGAAGGTATGACGATCCGCGCGACCGTCGACTCGCTGCCTGGGCGCACGTTCGACGGTCGGATCACGGCGATCGAGCCGCTCATCGACGCGGAAACACGCAGCGTCAAAGTACAGGCGACCTTCGTCAACGGCGACAGCGCGCTGCGTCCCGGCACCTTCGCCAAGGTCGGCTTCGACCTCGGCGGCGAACAGTCGGTCGTGGTGATTCCGCAGACTGCGGTCAGCTTCAACCCCTACGGAAATGCGGTGTTCGTCATCCACGAAACGCAGTACGGCCCGAACGAGAAGGGCATGGACGGCAAACCGCTGACCGGCGTGAAGCTCGTGGTCCAGCAGCGCTTCATCAAGACCGGCGCCACTCGCGGCGATCTGGTCGCTGTGACCGATGGCCTGAAGCCCAACGAGCGCGTGGTGACAAGCGGTCTCTTGAAACTGCGCAATGACGCGACGGTAACGATCAACAACAACGTCGAGCCGTCAGCGGAAACCGCGTCGAAACCAGACAACAGCTGACGCCACAGCGCACACCATGCCCCCTGCCCCCACCCACCCTGCGCCGTCCAGGCCGCACGGGAGAACACGATGAAATTCACCGACATCTTCATCAACAAGCCCGTGCTCGCGGTCGTCGTCAGCCTGTTCATCCTGCTGTTCGGCCTGCGCGCATTCACCGCACTCAACGTGCGCGAATACCCGGAACTGCAGAATGCGGTTGTCAATGTCAGCACCACGTATTTCGGCGCCGACGCGGATCTCATCCAGGGCTTCATCACCACGCCGCTGGAGCGCGAGATCGCCAGCGCCGAGGGTATCGAATACCTGACTTCATCCAGCGCGGCAGGCATCAGCACGATCCAGGCCTACATCCGTCTCGATCAGGATCCGAACGAAGCGTTGACGCAGATTTCGGCAAAGATCAACAAGCTGCGCGGCGAGCTGCCGCAGGAGTCTGAAGACCCCGTCATCGATCTGCAGCAGGGCCAACAGATCGCCGCTATGTATGTCTCATTCGCCAGCGAACGTCTGAACAACAACCAGATCACCGACTATCTGACCCGGGTGATCCAGCCCAAGCTGGTGACCGTGCCCGGCGTGCAGCGCGCCGACATCCTTGGCGCCGGTTCGTTCGCGATGCGGGTATGGCTGAAGCCGGACCGCATGACAGCGCTGAAGGTGACGGCCAGCGATGTCGATGCGGCATTGCGCAACAACAACGTGCTGTCCGCGCTGGGCTCGACCAAAGGTCATATGGTGTCGGTGGATCTCACCGCGCGCACCGATCTACGAACGATCGATGAATTTCGCGCGCTGGTGATCCGCGAACAGGACGGCTCCATCGTGCGCCTCGGCGACGTCGCCGACGTGGTGCTCGGTTCCGAAAACTACGGTACATCCGTGCGCATCAACGGACAGGCCGCGACGTTCATGGCTATCTATGTTTCGCCGGACGCCAATTCGCTGGATGTGATCAAGGCTGTGCGTAAAGTCTGGGATGCGGACATCATCCCGCAACTGCCAGAAGGCATTGCCGGCACGATTCCCTACGACAGCACCAAGGCCATCCAGGACGCGATCGACGAAGTCATCAGCACGATCATCGAAGCGGTGGTCATCGTAATCGTTGTCATTTATCTGTTCCTGGGTTCGTTCCGCAGCGTGCTGATCCCGGCGGTCACCGTACCGCTCTCGCTGGTAGGCACACTGTTTCTGATGCTGATCATGGGCTTCACCATCAACCTGCTGACCTTGCTGGCGATGGTGCTGGCGATCGGCATCGTAGTCGACGACGCCATCATCGTGCTGGAAAATATTCATCGACATATCGAAGAGGGCATGTCACCGCGCGATGCAGCAATCCGCGGCGCACGCGAACTCGCCTGGCCGGTGGTGGCGATGACCACAACGCTGGTCGCGGTCTATCTTCCGATCGGCTTCCAGGGCGGCCTCACCGGCGTACTGTTCACCGAATTCGCATTCACCCTCGCCGGCTCGGTGCTGTTGTCGGGCGTGATCGCGCTGACGCTGTCGCCGATGATGAGCGCGAAGATGCTGAAGCCGCACAGCGATGGCGGCAAAAGCAGATTCGAGCGCTGGCTGGACGTGCGGTTCGACCGTCTCCGCCATGGTTATCAGCGCCGGTTGCACGGCGCGCTCGACACCAAGGGCGTCATCGGCGTATTCGGCGTCATCGTGTTCGCCTCATGCGTCTTTCTGTACATCCAGTCGCCGAAGGAGCCGGCACCAGCCGAGGACCAGGGCTTCATATTCTCGATCGGCAGCGCCGATCCGTCGGCGACACTGGACTACGTCGAGCGCTACACCGAAGAGGTCACCGGGATCGCAAAGAGTGTGCCCGAAATCGAGAACTACTTCCTGTTCAACGGCGGCTTCGGAGGCGGCGGTCGCGCCAGCAACAGCGCCATTGCCGGATTCGTGCTCAAACCATGGAGCGAGCGCACACGTTCGACCAAGCAGGTGCTGGAACAGACGCTGCAGCCGAAGATCGCCGAAGTCACCGGCCTGAAAGTATTCGCGCTGATCCCGCCTGCGCTGCCCAGCGCCGGCGGCGACGGTGGTGGCGAGTTCATCATCGGCGGCATCGGTTCGCTGCAGCAGTTGCAGGAGCTGGCCGATGCCGTGCTCGCGAAAGCTTACGCAAGCAAGCGCTTCATCTTCCTCGACAAGGATCTGAAGATCGACAAGCCGCGCATTGATGTGCAGATCGACCGCGACAAGGCCGCTGCGCTGGGCATCGACATGCGCACGCTGTCGGCGGACATGTCTGCGATGTTGTCGGGCGGCTACGCCAATCGCTTCGCGATGCAGAATCGCTCGTATCGGGTGGTCGCACAGGTGCAACGCAGCGACCGCATCAACGCCGACCAGCTCACTAATTATTACACCCGCACCCGCAGCGGCGAACTGATTCCACTCTCGACCATCGTCACACTCAAGGAAACCGCGCAGCCACAGGTGCTGAAACGCTTCCAGCAATTGAACGCCGTGTCGATCACCTTCGCGCCGCGTCCCGGAGTTTCAAAAGGCGAGGCGCTTGCGGTGCTGGAACAGGCGGCGAAAGAAGTGCTTCCGCAGGGCTACAGCGTGGACTATGCCGGCGAATCGCGGCAGTTCAAGCAGGAAGGTACAACCATGCTGGTTACCCTGCTGTTCGCACTCATCATTATTTTCCTGGTGCTGTCGGCGCAGTTCGAGAGTTTCCGGGATGCGTTGATCATGCTGATTACCGTGCCGATGGCGATCTGCGGTGCGCTGCTGGTACTCAACGTGCTGGCGATCATCAGCGGCATTCTCGGGTTCCAGGGCATCGAGGCCTTCCCCGTCATG
>JANLSB010000799.1:0-2044 GCA_031362125.1 Lysobacterales bacterium
TGTGCAATGGACTTACTCGAGCTTTTGGCTTCCTGCATCGAGCAGGAACGTACTGCCATTGCGCCGCTGCTGGTTGACGCAGCCGAACGCGCGCGACTGGATCAATTGCAGCAGATGGGGGCGTTGGTGCCGGCACAAGCGCGCGCGATCATCTGCCCGCGCTGCGAAGCGCACAGCGTCAGGATCATGACTGCGGGGGCGGCGTTCTGCGTCGACTGCGGACCAGTCTCTCTGTCACCGAGGGACGTGCAGCGGTTGATGCCCGATGGCGATTGGCTGAGGCGACGCATGGCCCAGGCGCTGGATCTTGCTGGTGAACCGGCTTGGGGGATAGTGCCTGGGCGGGTCTGGCGAATCGGCGATGTCGGACGGTCGGGCCAACGCCATAGAGTGCTCTTCGGCCAGCAACTGACGGACACCATGGTCCAGCGCGTGCTGCTGGCGGTGTGGCCGACGCATATTGGCGAGATCCGGACGGTCATGGTGACGACCTCGCCTACCGACCGGGTATTCCTGCCGGGGATCGCGGTGCGCCTGGTCCCGCTGTCGGCCGCGTTTCGAGTACGGGGCGGCGGGCTGGTGGCTGATGAGGCGGTGTGGGCCGGTGTGCTGGCGGCATTGCCGGCGCCTGCGGGCGAGGGGCGCGTTGGTCCGTTCGCAAAGGATTACCGCGATGTGCTGCTACCGGGCGAGACCTTGGCCATTGCTCTTACGCCCGCGCAGTCGGCGTTGCTGCGGGTGCTATGGGAACACAGGGGCGTACCGTTGCATCGTGAGATGTTGATCGCCCGGGCCAACCTCGATCTGGACAAGCCGGTGGAGGCGTTTCCGAAGAACAAGTACCCGGAGGCCAATCGCGTCTATCACGCGCTGGTGTGTTCGGATCGGCAGGGACGGTACTGGATGCCGCGAACCAACGCATGCCAGATTTGATAGGACCCTCAGAATCTCATTGAAGATTGGAAGACCCCGGCACAGCTTCACGACTTGCTCAAGGTCGCGGCCGATGGTGTTGCGGAGCGGCGTCAGTGTCGACGCATCAGCCGGGCTGCCGGGCTGCGTACAGATTGCCTCCGACGACAGGTTCAGAGTATCGGGGGATGCCCTAAAGTGGTGTCAGACTTTTCTGACATCGATCCCGCCTGTGCCAGGGCTCGGGTGTCCGCTTTCGGCCGGTTGAATCCAAGACCCGAAGTGGACATTCGGCCCTGGGACTTATGACCCACGTCCGGTTCCGCATGGACTGTTAGTCTTAATGGGCCAAATAAGTCTCTCCAAACAGGCGACTTATGCGGTAATCCAGCCATGCCTGCAGACCGAGCATCCGCCGTCTGATGGATAGCCAGGCTGCTTGGCCGCTGCACTGTGCATCCGCCTCTCATTGAACCGCCTCACAGCCGCTTCCTACTGTTTGTATAACCGAAGCACGGAGCAGATATGGAATCAATGAAAAGAGCTGCAACCGTCCTGGATGACATGAAGGTCCATGTGAAGCTGAAGATTGCAGCTTTATGGACCAGTCTGATGCTGTGCTACGTCTACGGGGACTATTTCGGGTTCTACAAGCCCGGGAAACTGCAGGGCATGCTGGATGGACGCATGGGGCCGCTGGGGCAAATCACACAGAACGTGCTGTTGGGAACGGCCGTGTTGATGGCGATTCCTGCCGTCATGGTTTACCTGTCAGTGGCATTGAAGCCCAGTGTGAATCGCTGGGTGAACATCGTTCTGGGTGCTGCCTATGCGGCGATCATGGTGATCACCATGCCGGGCGCCTGGAACTTCTACATCTTCCTGGGGATCATCGAAGTCGCGCTTTCGCTCCTGATCATCTGGCATGCATGGACATGGCCGCGACGGCAAGCGGAGTAACGATGCCTGTCGCAACCGACTTCCGCCACAAAGGAACAAGGACATGACCACGAGCGAACACGGTAGCGCGAACGGGAGGCTCGCGAGAACGGCGGGCCTGCTGTACCTGATCGTCGTGGCGACCGGTATCTTCAGTCTCGCCTATGTTCCATCGCAGACCGTCGTGCCGGGC
>JANLSB010000820.1:0-2290 GCA_031362125.1 Lysobacterales bacterium
TCCTTCGGGCCGAGAACCGTGTCCATCCCGGGATTCAACAGGACTCGGCCGTCGGCGAACGCGACCCCCATGACCGCCGAATCCTCGAACGCGAAAAGTGCGTCGCGGACCGTCCTTCCGACAAGCGTCGGCTCGCCCGCCATGTAGATCTCGTCGCCGCCGTAATCGAGCAGTTCCGTGTACACCACGCTCAGGCCGGATTGTCTGCAGGTCTGCGCGGTGACCCTGGCGATCAGGTCCGAGCCCTGCACGAAGACCGCTTCCTGGCCGCCGACCAGATGCGCAGCCTCGAGATTGCGGGCTTCGCGGATCTCGGCGACGATGTGGTACGCGTCCGCGCGTCGATCCGGATTGTTGGTGATCGCCTGTACCGACTTGATCACGTGGATATCGGGGTTGTCCGTTTCCGGCGCCAGTACGATGATCGAACGCGCCTCGTGCGGCGCCGCGACCGCCAGATCGTCCAGATCCAGCGGGTCGCCGCTGCGGCAGATCACGCGGGTGTTTTTCGTGCTCGGAAATTTGGCGCGGATATCGTCCTCCATCTCGACCTTGTCGCGGTCGGCAAGAATGACGATGCAGGGGCGTTTCTGGTTTTCGTTGGCGATCATCAGCTCGCCGATGATCGAGAACACCTTGCTGGACCAGCCCAGGATCAGCGTGTGATTGGACTCGATCACCCGCGAGCGGCCCTTGCGCATCTCCTGCAGCCGCGCTTCGAGCCCCGAGGTGATCGTGCCGATCAGCATGCTGACGATGAAGATGCCGCCAACGGTGACCGCCAGCATCAGCGAACGCAGCAGCCAGCCCTGATCGCCGGCGAGGGTACCCGGATCGAGCGCATGCAACATGCTCTGCCAAGCGGCTTCGATCGCGCTCAGGCCGCTGCTGGCGTCGTCCGGCGCGGTGCGCACGTGCAACGTCCAGATCGCCAGCGTCGCAAGCGTGACGATCCCAACGGACAGCAGGGCCAGCCAGCCGATGATGGCGACCGTACCGCGCGAGAGGGTGTTCTCGAAGCGGTAACGCACGCGGTCGCGCCAGGTGATGCGGCTGGAGGTCGGCATAGACGTTGTTTCCCCGGAGTTGCCCGCCATTGTCGGCGAATTGTGGCGAAAGTGAAGTATTCCGCCGCCCATGCAGTGGCGGTCCGCGGCGGGGAATGGTTCAATGGCGGCAGAAGCGGGGGTATCGCGGGCTTGGCCGGCGATTGAGACAGACCCTTCGAACCTGATCCGACTCATATCGGCGTAGGGAAGCTTCGCGAGATCGGAGACCCATGGTTTCCGCACCGCGTCCCGCTTCGTCCAACACACTGCGCCACCACAGGACGATGCCGATGAATGCCGTGCCCACTACGCTGCTGCAGCAGACCGACCAGCTTTCCGAATCCGTGACCCGGCCGATTCCCGGCTCGCGCAAGATATTCGTCGAGGGCTCGCGCCCGGATATCCGGGTCGCGATGCGTGAAGTCGTACTGTCGCAGACGCCGACCCTGTTCGGCGGCGAGGCGAATGCGCCGGTCACCATTTACGACCCCTCCGGTCCGTACACCGACCCAGATGCGCGGATCGATCTTGCTGCGGGCCTGGTGGCATTGCGCGCGGGCTGGATCGAAGCGCGCGGCGATACCGAACGCCTGACGGCGCTGAGTTCGGAATTCGGCCGAGGCCGCGAGGGCAACGCCAAGCTCGACGCGGTGCGCTTCCCGAATCGCGCATTGCCGCGTCGTGCGAAGGCTGGTGCGAATGTGTCGCAGATGTATTACGCCAAGCGCGGTATCGTCACTCCGGAAATGGAGTATGTGGCGATCCGCGAGAACCAGCGTCTCGACGCTGTGCGCGAAGCGCATCTGCTGTCGCAGCATCCAGGCGAAGCCTTCGGCGCCAATATCCAGAAGATCATCACCCCGGTGTTCGTGCGCGACGAGTTCGCGCGCGGCCGCGCTATTCTGCCGAACAATATCAACCACCCGGAAAGCGAGCCGATGATCATCGGCCGCAACTTCCTGACCAAGATCAACGCGAATATCGGCAACTCCGCAGTGAGCTCCGGGATCGCCGAGGAAGTCGAGAAGCTGGTGTGGGCGATCCGTTGGGGCGGCGACACGGTGATGGATCTGTCCACCGGCAAGCACATCCACGAAACCCGCGAATGGATCATCCGAAATTCGCCGGTGCCGATCGGTACCGTGCCGATCTATCAGGCGCTGGAAAAAGTCGATGGTCGCGCCGAAGAACTCACGTGGGAGATGTTTCGCGACACGCTCATCGAACAGGCGGAGCAGGGC
>JANLSB010000824.1:0-1904 GCA_031362125.1 Lysobacterales bacterium
GCTGGCACCTCGACGGCAGCCACTACCAGCGCACTGCAGATCACTGGCTCGAAAATCAGGATGCCGCGCGCCACGAGGTCATGACGGTGATGCGCGAAGCCTACGGCGAAGCCACCGCGTCGCTTTGGTTCCAGCGCTGGAGGATGTTCTGGATGTCATGCGCCGAGCTGTTCGGCTACGCCGATGGCCAGGAATGGCTGGTGGCGCATTATCGGTTCGCTCGACCCGATGTATCCCCTCCCCATGCTGGCGTGACATCATGAAAAAAATCTTCCTCGCCATTCTCTTTGCCGCTTTGGGAGTCACCGTTTTGTTCGCCTTCAATGCCAATGGCAAGACCCCGATCCCACCGGTCGCGAACGTCGATCTGCCGCGCTTCATGGGCGACTGGTACGTGATCGCGAATATTCCCACCTTCGTCGAACGCGAGTCCTACGATGCGGTCGAAAATTATGCAGTGCGCAAGGACGGCAAAATCCAGACCACATTCACGCAGCGCAAGGGTAGTTTCGATGCGCCCATCGACACCATGCACCCGGTCGGCACCGTGCGCGCAGGCACCAACAACGCAGTCTGGGCCATGCAGTTCATCTGGCCGATCAAGGCCGAGTACGTGATCGTCCACCTCAACGACGACTACACCCAGACGATCATCGGCCGCACGGCGCGCGATTATGTCTGGATCATGGCGCGCACCCCGCAGATCAGCGAATCCGACTACGCCGCGCACGTCGAACGTCTGCGTGCGCTGGGCTACGACACCTCGAAACTTCGGCGGATACCGCAGCGCAGCCTCGCGGACCGGGCGACGCTCACGCCCTGAGTACATTCAGCACGACCTGCGGAACGTGACGCAGGCCGGGTTCGGCGCCCCTGGCAGCCTTGCTACACTGCGGCGACTTCAAAAGGACCGCCGCCACGATGCCAACCCTGCCTGCCCTGCGCCCGTCCGCACTTGCCCTGTGTCTGGTGATCGCAGTCGCCGCGCCGCATGCGGACGCCGCCAAGAAGCGCAAACCCGCAGCGCCAGCGCCGAAGGCCACGCCCGCTACCACCGCCTGCACCGATATGTATGCCTTCGCGAGTGCGGACTGGCTGAAATCGAATCCGGTTCCCGCCGAAGGCAGCGTCAGCGCACTGGGCGAACTTGCGACGCGTGCGCGACAGCAGCAGCGCGAGCTGTTGGAAGCCGCGGCGAATTCGCCGCAGACGCCAGTGCAGAAGCTGCTTGGCGATTTCTGGGCCAGCGGCCTCGACGAAGCGGCGGTGGAGCGCGACGGCGCAGCGCCGATCGCACCGCTGCTGGCGCGTATCGACGCGATCAAGAAACCGCAGGACGTGGCGCCCGCGATCGCAGCGCTGCATCAGGTCGGCATCCCGGTCGCGTTCAACTTCACATCGGACATCGACCTCAAAAATCTCGACACGTATCTTGGCTACTTCACCCAGGGCGGCCTCGGCCTACCCGACCCCTCCTTCTACACCCGCACCGACGCCGACGCCCGCGCGCTTGTCGGCCGCTACAACGGGTATGTGCGGAAGATCCTCGCGCTGTCGGGCACACCGCAGGCGAAGGTCGCCGCCGAAGCGCAGTTGGTGATCGATCTCGAGACGCGGATCGCGCGGCTGTCTAAAAGCCAGGCCGATCTGCAGGGACTGAAGGTCAATTACAATCCGGTGCCGACCAAGGATTTCGCGAAGAAATACCGCAACCTGCAGCTGGCGGCCTTCCTCAAGGCGCAGAGCGTGACCGCCGAGCAGGTGTCGATGGCGGATGCGGCCCTGTTCACGCAGCTCGACAAACTTGCCGGAACCCTCAAACCGGCGCAGTGGCAGGCCTATCTGCGTTTCCATGTCGGCAATACGATGGCGCCCTACCTGAGCAAGAACTGGCGCGATGCCGA
>JANLSB010000842.1:0-1695 GCA_031362125.1 Lysobacterales bacterium
TGGCGAAGCTGCTGGGACTGACGACCGCCGTGGTCATCGGCGGCTGCGTCACGCTGGGCGTGACCGGATTCACCGCATGGCGGCTGCCGATTCTTCGGCGGTTGAATCTGCGGGATTTTCACTGACACGCTCCGCATATCAATGGCGGGGTCGACAAGGCACTTGGGCCCGTAGAGCGTGCTTTCAGCCCGCTGGGAACTTTCCGCAAACGGCACAGCGGCCTGGTTTTCAACAGCCGAACGGCTGGTCACGCCGCTCTACCAACACGATAAAAAAAGCCCCGTTCTCACGGGGCTTTCCGTTCTACATACACGCAGAAAAATCAATCGCCCTGCTGCTTCTGCAGATGTTCCCAGCGCTCCTGTTCGTCGATGGTCCGCTCGGCGGTGAGACGGGCTTCGAGGCGGTGCAGACCGATCTCTTCGCCCGAGTCCACGCTGTAGCCGTATTCGCCGGCTTCCACGCGCTTGAGCGTGCTGTCGATCTTGCCGATCAGCTTGCGGTAGCGGTCGCGGGTGCGGAGTTCCAGAGAGTTCTCGGTTTCGCGGGTGGCGCGTTCGGCATCGTCGCCGACGTCACGCACTTCGTCCTTGAGGTTTTCGATGGTCTGCTTCGATTCCTCCATCAGATCGGCGCGCCAACCCAGCAGACGCTGGCGGAAATACTCAAGCTGCAGCGGGCTCATATATTCCTCGTCCGCAGCGGGCTTGTAGCCAGCGGGGAGGATAGGACGGCCGGTGGCTTCGTCGGTTTTGTAGGGAATCACTTTCACCTGGATTTTCTGGGGAGGGGCGGCAGGGCGCGAGGTCACCGCCACCGCGACCTTGCCGGTCGTGGTACGCGGAGCGACCACTACGGGCTTGACGGCAGCCTTCGGGGCTGGATCGTTGGGGTTCGGGCGGGGGCTTGGCTTCGGCGACTTCACCGGCGGCGTCGGCTCGGGTTTCGGCTCTGGCTTGGGCGTCGGCGGCGGTGCAGGGGTCGGCACCGGCGTGGGTGCCGGCGCCGGCTTGACCACAGCTTTGGCCTCAGCCTTGGCGGCCGGCGCTTTGGGGGCCGGTGCCTTCGCGGTGGTAGGCGCCTTTACATCAGCCTTGGCTTCGGGCTTGGGCACCTGCGCGGGCTTCGCCGCCGGTTTCGCGGCTTGCTTGGCGGCGGGCGTCTTCGTTACCGACTTCACCGCGGGTTTCGCGGCCGGCTTGACTGGGGGTTTCTTCGCCGCAGGCTTCGCAGCCGGCTTGGCCGCAGGCTTCGCAGCCGGCTTCACCGTTTTCTTCGCCGCCGGCTTGGCAGCGGGTTTCGCTGGCTTGGCCGCAGGCTTCTTGGCGGCCGCTTTCGCGGGTTGTTTGACGGCCTTTTTAACGGGTTTCTTTACTGCCACGTCCGAGAATCCTTCGTATCTTCCCTTGAGGCGGGAAAGCGGGCTGTTATACCCTGCCGAGACTGCAGCGGCAACCTCGCACATCCGCGAGTACGGTTCGCTGCGTCCCCCGCCGGATTCCGCACTTGATCGACCGTCTGCTGATCGCCTCACTCCGCTTCTACAAACGGTGGGTGAGCCCCCTGCTCGGCCAGCGTTGCCGCTTCGTCCCGACCTGCTCGGAGTACTCGATGGAGGCGATCGGACGCTTCGGCGCTGTCAAAGGCAGCTGGATGACCGTCAAACGCCTGTCGCGCTGCCACCCCCTGTGCCCC
>JANLSB010000005.1:0-3413 GCA_031362125.1 Lysobacterales bacterium
CAACCCTGACGGCAGCGAAGAAGACATCCCGCTGACCCATGTGCATCTTGGCGACCGCCTGCGGGTGCGTCCCGGCGAAACCGTGCCCACCGATGGCGAGGTTGTCGAAGGTCAGTCCAGTATTGACGAGTCGATGCTCACCGGCGAAGCGATGCCGGTCAGCAAGCGCATCGGCGAGCGGGTCATCGGCGCGACGCTCAACGCATCGGGCAGCTTGATCATCCGCGCCGACAAGGTCGGTGCCGACACCGTGCTCAGCCAGATCGTGCAGTTGGTCGCCAACGCCCAGCGCTCGCGCGCACCGATGCAGCGGATGGCCGACACGGTGTCGTACTGGTTCGTGCTGGCGGTGCTGTCTACCGCGCTGATCACGCTGCTGGTGTGGGGATTGTTCGGGCCGGAGCCGTCGTGGGTGTATGCCATCCTCAATGCGGTGTCGGTGCTGATCATCGCGTGCCCCTGCGCGCTGGGCCTCGCCACGCCGATGTCGATCATGGTCGCCACCGGCCGCGCCGCCAGCGTCGGCGTGCTGTTCCGCGATGCCGAAGCGATCGAAACCCTGCGCAGGATCGACACGCTGATCGTCGACAAGACCGGCACGCTCACCGCGGGAAAACCGGCGTTCCACGATGCTGCCGCACTGCCCGGCTTCAGCACCGACGATGTGCTGCGGCTGGCGGCCAGTCTGGACCAGGGCAGCGAACATCCGCTGGCGGAAGCGATCGTGGCTGAGGCGATCAAGCGCGGTTTGGCGCTGGAGGCCGCGGTGGACTTCGAGTCCGCCAGCGGTATCGGTGTGCGCGGTACTGTGGCGGGCCGGTCGTTGGCCTTGGGCAACACCGCGCTGATGGGTGAGGTGGGTGTCGATATCAGCGCATTGATCGGTTCGGCCGAGCGTCTGCGCGCGGAAGGCGCCAGCGTGATGTTTCTCGCCGTGGACGCAGCGCCCGCCGGCCTCATTGCAGTCGCGGATCCGATCAAGGACACGACGGCAGAAGCGCTGACAGCGCTGAAAGCCGCCGGCATCCGTTTGATCATGGCGACTGGCGACGGCGAAACCACCGCGCGCGCCGTGGCCAGCGCACTGGGCATCGAAGAAGTGCATGGCGAAGTCCGGCCGAAAGACAAGGCCGATCTGGTCGCGAAGCTCAAAGCCGAAGGACGCCGCGTGGCGATGGCCGGCGACGGCATCAACGACGCGCCCGCGCTGGCCTTGGCCGATGTCGGCATCGCCATGGGCACCGGCACCGACGTGGCGATGTCCAGCGCGCAGGTGACGCTGGTGAAGGGCGACCTGCGCGGCATCGTCCGCGCGCGGCAGATCTCCGACGCCACGGTGCGGAACATGAAGCAGAACCTCGGCTTCGCCTTCCTCTACAACGCACTGGGCGTACCGATCGCGGCGGGCGTGCTGTATCCGGTGTCCGGGCTGTTGCTCAGCCCGATGATCGCCGCGCTGGCGATGAGCCTGAGTTCGGTGTCGGTGGTGAGCAACGCGCTGCGGCTTCGCCATGCGCGACTGCGCGATTGATGCGCGTCGCCATGTTGTTGCAAGCCGGCTTCAGGCGAACACTATCCGCATGACGCCGAGCGGATCGTGCGTGCGCGCGATCGAGAACATGAAGAGGTACGTCGCGATTGCGGCGATGAAATACAACTTTTTCGCGCGCGGCGTACGTGCGCGTTTGAGCGCAAGGCTCCCGAGGACGACATAGACCACGAGCAGCACGAGTTTGGTCGTCAGCCATCCATTCGCGAAGACCGCACCCGGCAGCATCGTCACCAGCATCAGCGCGGCGGTGAGCAGCACGGTGTCGATGCTGTAGCTGGCGAGGCGAACGGGTAGCCGCATCGGCCAGCGCGCGCCGGCGAGCACGCCCGCGCCGCGCAGAAAAAACAGCGCACCGCTGAGTACGACGCAAGTGATGTGGAGGAAACGGATCTGCGAATAGAACTCGATCATCTCAGCCTGGTTTTCCGTCGATGCGGGGCGTCGTCACGACACGGCCGATGCGCAGCGCCCACGGGGCCAGCGCGATGAGCCATGCCGCCGCTGCCGCCGCTTGCCATGCCGCGGCATCGGGCGCGAACTCGGCGACGATGCGCAATAACGCGACGCACTGCACCGCGAGGAAAGCGTAGCGCGCCACCGGCGGCATCGCCAATGGGCGTCCGGAGTGCCCCTGGGTGACGCGCGTGACCATCGCCACCAGCACGCTGCCGAAGAAACCGACGAACAGCGCATGCGCCGGCGCGCGGCCGAGCATATACACGCCGGTGAGCGCATAGCCCGCGCTCTGCGCCAGATACAGCGCGAACGCGACCGGCAGCCACGCCAGACCGATGAACAGTGCGCGCAACAGGAACGGCTGCGGCGCGCGCGGCCACCACCGCCACAGCATCGACAGCGACAGCGCCAGCAGCGGCGCATCCGCCAGCCACAGCCAGCGATACGCGTGCAGCAGTTCGAGCCCCAGATGCACGAAGACGAACAGCCACAGCAGCGCGAGCAGCCACAGCGGCCGCCACGGACGATATCCGGGAATCGCACTCTGGGCGAAGAACGGGAACATGCGGTGCGCCACGGTGAAGTAGACCGGCAGCAGAAAGCCGAAGGTGCCCAGCTTGATCGCGCAGTACGCCCAGCGCGGCGACGCACCGAACAGGAAGGCGAGCCAGCACCCCAGACCGATCAGCCCGCATACCAGCGCGGCGAAACAGGCGCGCGCGTGCCAGGTCTCGCCCGGGTCGCGCCAGAGCAGCGGCCACAGCGCGCTCATGCCTGCGAGCCAGCCCGCGAGGGTCATCAGCCCGCCCAACTGCAGCGCCGAGGGCACGCCGAATGCGCCGAACAGCGTGGCGATCTGCCCGCCCAGCATGCCGATGCCCACCGGCGCGTAGCGCCAGCGCGCGATCTCCGGCAGACCGATCCAGCGCGGGAACACGGTCAGCAGGAAACCGAATACGAAGCTGGCGAGGACCTGGTACTGCATGAGGTTCGCGTGCAGCCAACCCGCGGGCACCGACGGCGAAGGCAGCGCCAGCGCGGGCCAGCGCAGGCCAGCAAGATGCAGCGCCCACCACAGCATCGCCAGCAGCACATTGGCTGCGCCGATGAAGAACAGCAGGCGGTGCGGCGTGGTCAGCATCAACCGCGGCCTTGGTACCGGAATCGCGTTCATGCAATCGCTCCGGACATGCGATGGACGGCGCCTGTGCGCCGCCCATCGATTCTTCGGGATGACCAGCGCTTCAGACGACGGGCTCGGTCGCAGGCAAAGCTCTACGCTTCGGCGCCACCCACAGCCGGAACACGAACCAGCTCACCAGCACGGCGCCGATGCTGAAGATGGTGTCGCCGGGCACGCGCATCCACACCAGCAAGTGGATCAGCGGCTTGCCCATGAACTCGG
>JANLSB010000013.1:0-3540 GCA_031362125.1 Lysobacterales bacterium
CATCTGCTCGGCGACGGCCGCGAAATCTACTACGACCCCGGGCGGCATCAGGTCGATCCAATCGAATCCCAAACTTCGCGACCGCTCATCCGCCCGCGTCGCTGAAACGCATCTGCAAAAAAACGATGCCCGCCATCATGGCGGGCATCGACTGAGCCGGGCAACAACCAGGCCTTACTTCTTCACCGCCTTTCCGTCCGCATCGACGATGAACACATCGCCGACTTTCAGCGCGCGCAGCGGCTTCTCGATCTGCTTTAGATCGCCGACCACCACCCAGGTCAACGCGTTCGGATCGATGGTGCCGGCGGCGGCCTTGACCTGATCCAAGGTCAGACCTTCGATTTCGGCCTTGCGCTGGAACACGTAGTCGTCGGGACGACCGTAGCGGACAATGCCGGCAAGGGTGCCGAGCACGGCGCCTGCGGTTTCATATGAGCCCGGCAGGCCGCGGATTTCGGTGGACTGGATTTTCGATACTTCTTCCGGCTTCGGCGGCGCCTTGCCGCTGGCGTATTCGTTGATCTCGCGCTGCAGTTCCTTCAGCGATTCGGCGGTCTTGTCGATCTGCACCGCAGCGAAGGCCATCCACGGACGCTGGCCGATCGCGCCGGAGATGCTGCTGTAGGAACCGTAGGCCCAATGCTTGTCCTCGCGCAGGTTCATGTTCAGACGCGAGGAGAACTCGCCGCCAAGCACCGAGTTGGCGATGTCGAGCTTCAACGCGCCGGCGTCCCTGGTGGAAGGCACCAGTTGGCCGACGTAGATGTTGGCCTGCACCGCGCCCGGCTGGTCGATCAGATACACGCGCGGCTTGCGCGGGATCGCGACTTCGGGAATCGCGGCGTTGCTGCGCGCACCGCTTTCGCCCTGCCAGTCGCCGAAGTATTTCTCCAGCACCGGGACAATCTCTTTCATCGTGGTATCGCCGACCACCAGCAGGGTCGCCTTGTCCGGACGCACCCAGCGGGCGTGAAAGGCGCGCAGGTCATCGCGGCTCAGCGAGCCGATCGACGCCTCGGTGCCGGTACCGCTGAATGGGATCGCATACGGATGGCCAGCGCCGTACAGCAAAGGCGGCAGCACGCGCATCGCCGCGCCGTTCGGGCGGGCCTTTTCCTGGGCGATGCCGGCAATCCAGTTCGCCTTCACGCGATCGACTTCGTTCTGATCGAAGCGCGGGCGGCGCAGCATGTCGGCGAACAGCGCCACCGACGGGTCGAGATTCTGCTTGAGCGCCGACAGGCCGGCGCTGGCGCCGTCGAGGCTGGCGCCGGCACTGAGGTTGGCGCCCAGCGATTCGGCGCGGTTGCCGAAGGCGATGGCGTCGTATTCGCCAGCGCCCTCATCGAGCATGCCCATGGCGAAGCTCGAGGTGCCCAGCTTGGCGCCCTGATCGGCAACGAAACCGCCGTCGAAGAGATAGCTCATCTGCACCACCGGCACGCCCTTGCGCTCGGCAATGATCAGTTGGGTGCCGTTCTTCAGGGTGGCGCGCTGCAGCGACGGGAACTTGAGCTCCGGAAACTGCGTGGTGACCGGCACACCGGCGCTGCGGTCGACCGTGCTGGCTTTGGTCCTGTACTTGGCATCGACCGCAGGCAGGGTCAACGCAGTCGGCGTGACCGCCGCGTCTTCAGGCAATGGTTTGCGCTCGCCCGGCGTCACCACCAGGGTGTGGCTGCCCTTGCCCGCGCCCAGCCAGGTGTTGCCGACGGCCTTCAGATTGGCAACGGTCGCGCCGTTGATGGTCTTCAGACTGTCGCGGAAGCAGCCGGGATTGCCGGTGTAGACCGTGCATTCGGCCAGCACGTCGGCCTTGCCGCCGAAGCCGCCGATGCGCTCGACGCCTCGGATGAAACCCGCTTTGGTCACAGCCCGGGCCTGATCCAGTTCGATCTGGGTCGGGCCGTCGCGCAGCAGTGTCTTCAGCTCTTCATCGATCGCGGCTTCGACTTTGGCCGGATCCACGCCCTGCTTCACGGTCGCGCTGATGAAGAAATTGGAACTGAGCTGCGAGTATTCGGCGCTGGCGCTGACGTTGTCGACCAGCTTGTCGCGGAAGAACAGGCGCTGGTCGAGACGCGAGGCGCGACTGCCGCCCAGCACCTGGGCGAGCAGCTGCAGCCGGTCGATGTCGGCGGTACCGGCCTGGGCCACGTTCCACACGCGGAAGATGCGCGCCTGCGGCACTTTGTCGCTGAGCGCGGAACGGGAGTCCGTCGCCAGCGGCGACACGTCGACCTTCGGCTGCGCCATGGTCGGCGTCGCCGGAATGTGGCCGAAGTATTTCGACACTTTTTCCTTCGCAGTGGCCAGATCGATGTCACCGGCCAACACCAGCACAGCGTTGTTCGGGCCGTACCAGGTACGGAACCAGTTCTTCACGTCGTCCAGCGACGCCGCGTTGAGGTCGGCCATCGAGCCGATCACGCTGTGGTTGTAGGGATGCCCCTTCGGGTACATCGCTTTGCCGAGCAGTTCGAACACCTGTCCGTAGGGCTGGTTCTCGCCCTGACGCTTTTCGTTCTGGACCACACCGCGCTGTTCGTCCAGGGTTTTCTGGTCGATCGCACCGAGCAGATGGCCCATGCGGTCCGACTCCATCCACAGCGCCATGTCCAGCGCGGTGGTCGGCACGTTCTGGAAGTAGTTGGTGCGGTCCTGATTGGTGGTGCCGTTCTGGTCGGTGGCGCCGGCCAGCTCGAAGGGTTCGAAAAATTCACCCGGATGATTCTCCGATCCGTTGAACATCAGATGTTCAAAGAGGTGCGCGAAGCCACTGCGCCCGGCCGGTTCGTCCTTGCTGCCGACGTGATACCAGATATTGACCGCCACGATCGGCGCCTTGCGGTCGGTATGCACGATCACGCGCAGGCCGTTGGGCAGGGTGAACTGCTGGTAGGGGATGTCGACCTCGGCGCCGCGCGTCGTTTTGGCGCTGACCTCAAGCGGCACCAGCGACAGGCTGCCACCGAGCGCGACGGTCAGCGAAAGCGCAAGAAGGCCGTGTTTGAGCGCAAGCGTGCGCGGGCGGGCGATGGACATGCGGGGAACTCCTGGAAACATTGAGAGAAGATGCGCCGGACGGCGACAGGATCAGAGGCTTGGACAGTACTGATCCAGCGTTGCATGCTAGCGAGCCAGCCCGGGCATGGCACTAGGCCACAAGTCCCGGGGCCGCAGCCCACCCATCGCACGGAGCCCGCCCATGCCACTGCATTGCCTCGTGACCGGCGCCAATCGCGGCATTGGCCTGGCCTTTGTCCGCCAATTGCTGGCGCGCGGCGACCGGGTGATCGCCACCTGCCGCCACCCCGGCAAGGCCACCGCACTGAACAGCCTGACCGGCGAATACCCCGGCCGCCTGCACGTCCTGCCGCTGGACGTGGCCGATGCCAAGTCCCGGGCCGAGCTGGTCCGCGAGCTGCCGCTGGTCTGCGGCGACGATGTCGACAAGCCGGCGATCGACCTGCTGATCAACAACGCCGGCGTCATCAACAAAAACGGCCCCCTCTGGCAGGTGCCGGCCGAGGCGCT
>JANLSB010000002.1:0-1997 GCA_031362125.1 Lysobacterales bacterium
CGGGACGAATACCCTGACCTTCCGGCAAACCGCAGGCGCGGCCGACCATCTTCTGCGCCAGCGAGAAGCCTTTGCTGCTTTCGGCAGGCGGCTGCGGCAGCCGGAACAGGGTCGATGCCGGCAAACCCAGCGCTTCGCGCGCTTTTGCGGTCAGGCCACGGCCGACGATCAGCGGAATACGGCCACCGGCGCGCACTTCGTCGAACAGCACGTCTGATTTAACCTGGAATTCGGCAATTACTGCACCGTTCTTCAGGGCCTTTCCGTCGTAAGGCCGTAGTTCGACCACATCGCCCTGCTCCATCTGCGACACGTCGAGTTCGATCGGCAGCGCACCGGCATCTTCCATAGTGTTGTAGAAGATCGGCGCGATCTTCGAACCCAGGCAGACGCCGCCGAATCGCTTGTTCGGGATGTAGGGGATGTCTTCGCCGGTCCACCAGAGCACCGAATTGGTCGCGGACTTGCGGCTTGAGCCGGTGCCGACCACGTCGCCGACATAGGCGACCAAATGGCCTTTGTTCTTCAGATCGAGAATCTGCTGGATCGGGCCGCGCTTGCCGTCTTCTTCGGGCTTGAACGGCGCGCCTTCGCGGGTGTTCTTGAGCATCGCCAGCGCGTGCATCGGGATGTCCGGGCGCGTGGTCGCATCCGGCGCCGGCGACAGGTCGTCGGTATTGGTTTCGCCCGGCACCTTGAACACGGTGACGGTCAGACTTTGCGGCACTTCCGGCTTGCTGGTGAACCATTCGGCATTGGCCCAGCTTTGCAGCACCGCCTTGGCGTTGGCATTGCCGGCCTTGGCCTTCTCTTCCACATCGTGGAAGGCATCGAACATCAGCAGCGTGTGCTTCAGCGCACCTGCGGCGATCGCACCGATCACCGCGTCATCGAGCAGTTCGATCAGCGGATGGATGTTGTAGCCGCCCAGCATGGTGCCGAGCAATTCAGTCGCGCGTTCGCGGCTGATCAACGGGCAGATTTCCTTGCCGAAGGCGACTGCAGCGAGATATGACGCTTTGACCTTCGCCGCATCGTCGACGCCTGCAGGCACGCGGTTGGAGATCAGGTCGACGAGCGTGTCGCCCTCACCGGCCGGCGGCGCCTTCAGCAGTTCGATGACCTCGGCGGTCTGCTGTGCGGTGAGCGGCAGCGGCGGGATGCCGAGCGCGGCGCGTTCGGCGGCATGTTGGCGGTAGGCGGCGAGCATGGGGAAACTCCTGGTGGCGTGCGTGCTTGATGTGGGTAATGTGGAAACGGCTTCAAACTGTCGGGACGATCAGCTTGAGGCCCTTGAAGTAATCGCGGAAGAACCGGTCGTCGCGAGTGATCAGTCCATTGCACTGCAACAGCGCATGGGCACCGATCAGGAAATCGGGGGCGGCACGGTCGCGACTGTCTACACGCTGACGATAGCGCCGCTGCATTTCACCCGCTCGCAGGGCCGATTTGGCTT
The DNA here is from genome assembly GCA_031362125.1 of Lysobacterales bacterium. Taxonomy (GTDB): domain Bacteria; phylum Pseudomonadota; class Gammaproteobacteria; order Xanthomonadales; family Xanthomonadaceae; genus Lysobacter_I. The sequence goes on from JANLSB010000002.1 coordinate 1,457, forward strand.
CCAGGGGACTGAAGCGGATGCTCATATCCTCCAGAACGGCCAGTGCCTCGGCACCGTCGCGAAGCGAGCCACAGACTTCTGCCAATGCCACGTCGCAGACCACCACCGGCCCGGCGCTCAGGCACTGGCGCAGGCAGGCCTCGGCAGCGTCGGCGTGGGGGCCGTCGGCCAGCAGATCGATGAGCACAGAGGAGTCGATGGCGATCATGGTTGCGGTTCGGCTTCACCGTCCTCTTCGACGGCGTGGCCGCGAACAGCCTGCATGGCCTCGTCGGTTGAGGCGAAGCCGTCCAGCTTGAAGCGACCGCGGGCGCGGGAAATGGCGTCATCCACGGATTTTCTCAACACGATCCTGCTGCCATCCAGCTCGACCTTGAGCACGCTGCCTTTGGTCAGGCCCAGGGCGTCACGGACTGCTTTGGGGAGGGTGATCTGGCCACGCTCGGCAACGGTCGCTTCCATCGGACGCTCCTGAAGTATGTGTCAATTCTACATACTTTTTTGCACGTACTCAAACGAGGTGTTGTCGAGCTGGAGATCG